>JAZSIN010000308.1:0-1998 GCA_045533845.1 Eubacteriales bacterium
CCCCCGCACAGAACGTGACGCTTCCCTTTCTCGACTACGTTGCGAACGTCGCCTCGAGCGAGATCTATCCGACCTGGCCTGAGAACGCGATCCGCGCGAACATTTATGCGCAGGCGTCCTTTGCGCTGAACAGGGTCTACACCGAATTCTACCGTGCGCGCGGATACGATTTCGACATTACGAACTCGACGGCGTTTGATCAATCCTTCGTGAACGGACGCGAGATCTTTCAGAACGTACGGGAGATCGCGGGTGAACTGTTCAACAACTATATTCAGAGGCAGGGGCAGGTCGAGCCGCTGTTTGCCGTCTACTGCGACGGGATCGAGGTTACCTGCAACGGTCTTTCACAGTGGGGATCGGTCGATCTTGCGAACCGTGGCTTTACGCCGTATCAGATCCTAACAACTTATTACGGGGACAATATCAATCTTGTGAACGATGTGCCCGTTCTTGGGAGCGAGCCCTCTTATCCGGGTGTTCCTCTCCAGATCGGAAGCACGGGGGATGATGTGCGCGGTCTGCAGATTCGACTCAATCGCATTTCCTCGAATTATCCCTCGATTCCCAAGGTCGTGCGAACGGACGGGATCTTCGCAAACGATACGGAAGCGGCAGTCCGTTCTTTTCAGCGCGTGTTTAATCTCACCGAGGACGGGATCGTCGGCAAGACCACCTGGTACACCGTTCTTCGTATTTACAACGCGGTAAAAAAGCTGAACGAGATCGATTCCGAGGGGATCACACTCGAGGAGGTCAGTAAGCAATATCCCGAAAATCTCGCCCTCGGATCATCGGGGCTTGGCGTACAAAGTCTTCAATATTTTATAGATTATTTGTCGGCGTATTACGAGACGATTCCCTCGCTCACGGTCGACGGGCAGTACGGGAGAGCCACCGACGAGGCTGTGCGTGACGTGCAGAGTACCTTCGGTCTTCCCGTAACGGGAGTGGTCGACGAAGGAACGTGGGAGGCGCTTTATCGCGCGTATCTCGGTATCGTCGATACGATCCCGCTTGAATATACCGAGGGGAATATCGTTCCGTTCCCCGGCAGAGTCCTCAGGATCGGCTCTGACGGAGCGGACGTGAGACTGCTTCAGGAGTATTTGAATTACATCGGACAGTACTACCCCGTGATCCCCTTTGTCGATACGACGGGGTATTTCGGAAATCGGACCGAGGAGTCGGTCCGTGCCTTCCAAGGGCGGTTCGGACTTGTAGAGAACGGCGTTGTTGCGGCACCCACGTGGGATGCCATCACGTCGCTTTACCGGGATCTGTTCCGCGGGAATCAGCTCGGAGAGGGACAGTACCCCGGAGAACCCGTAGGAGGTGAAGGTGTATGAACAGAGAACGAATGAACGAGAGCGGCGCTTTTCAAAACGGCATCACGACCGAATCTCCGCGTGAATCGGTCCGCAATCTTCAGCGCTATCTTCGACGGCTTTCCTACGTTTATCCCTCGATCCCTCCCGTTCCGACGGACGGGATCTTCGGTACGGCTACGCGAGACGCGCTGATCGCGTTTCAGAAGGGTGCAGGTGTCCCTGTGACGGGTGTTGCGGATGCGGAGACGTGGGAGCTTCTTTACGAATGGTATCTTGACGTCTTGTTCGGAGCCTCCGAGCCGACGCCGCTTCCGATCTTCCCTCTTTTCCCCGTTGATTATGCCGTCAGACGCGGGGACGAGAATTTTATCGTCAGTGCGATCCAATTTCTGCTTCGCGAGATCTCCACACTATACGATTTTCCGCTTCCCGTCGAGGTGAACGGGAGCTTTGACGAAGCGACCGAGCGGGCGGTGATTGAAGCACAGCGGTTGTTTCTCCTGCCTCCCACGGGAGAGGTAGACAAAAGGCTTTGGAATTATCTTGTCGGCGCCTATTCCGCAGAGGATAAGGCGCGAGAGGACATTTGACGGATGCCGCGTTCACGATATCTCGGGGCGCGGCTTCTTTTTTGTTTCCTAAGTCGGAGGCCAAGCGGTCTTAGGAA
>JAZSIN010000202.1:0-4695 GCA_045533845.1 Eubacteriales bacterium
CGATAAAAGGCGACCGCGCCGTAGAGAACGCCGTGGTCTGTGATCGCGACCGCCTTGTGTCCGCATTCGAGTGCGCGTGCGGGAATATCGGCGATGCGGCAGGCACCGTCGAGCAGGCTGTATTCGGAGTGAAGATGCAGATGGACGAAATCGCCCATAGTCACGCTTTGATCCACGGAACGTGCTCCCTTCGCGTTATTTTTGTAAAAATTCAGTTTTCCTCGGCTTCTCTGCAACCGTTCTCGCTCGCATCAAGCTCGTCCGCCGCCATAATAATGCGGCGAAGGCGATTGTTCAGCCCCGATTTCGTGATCGGCGGAATATGCCGACTCGCAAGCTTTGAAAGGCTGTCCTCGTCGTACTCGAGGCGCAGGACCGCTGTTTCGCGCAGCTCCTCGGGAAGCCGTTCGATCTCCCCCGATAGGAAGAGCGCCTTTACCGCCGCGATCTGCCGAAGTGTTGCGTTGACCGTCTTCTCGAGGTTCTTCATTTCACAGTTCGTGAGACGGTTCTCGGACGCGCGGATCTGCCGTTCGATCTGCTTGTCCGCAAATTCGAAGTACAGTCCGTTTTCCCCGATGCGCGAGAAAAATTCCCCGATCACCGTGCTCTTTTTATAATAAAGACCAACCTTGTCCCGCCTCGCAACACGGCGCGGGGGCTCGGTCTCGTCCGACAGCATGACAAAAACCGCGTCTATGCGCTCCTTGGGAAGCCGAAACTCGAGATGAAAGGCGCTCGCAGGATCGCTGACGCTTCCGCATCCGAGGAAAAGTCCTTTAAAAAATGCCGCACGGCACTCAGCGCATTTCAGTCCGAGCGTTTCCCACCAGCGCGTGAGCTCCTCGGGGGCAGGTGATTCAAGGGCGCGAAGAAGCTTCGACAAGGGCTTCGACGAGAAGCTCAGCGTATAGGTCTTGTGCCCCGGGCGGCGTCCCTCCGTGATCTCAGTCTCGCGCCCGAAGCGAAGCAACAGAAGTCGCTGTGCGAGACGTGCGACCGCCTCCTCCTCGGTCGAGAAGCGGAGAAGCTCGTCCCCCTTCCCACAGTTCTCGCTCGGAAGACGCGAGGTGCCGAGCAGGAGCCCGCAGGCAAGCGCGCGACTACAACAGACCTTCTTCGGTTCACTGTCAAGAATCGAGCGCTTCAGATCATCCGAATAACTCATATCGGCTCGCCTCCCATCGTTCTGACCTCACATTCGAGCAGATAGCCCGTCTCACGCCGTACGGTCTCCCGTACAAGTCCGGCAAGACGGCGCACATCCGACTCGGTCGCACCGCCGCGATTCACGATAAAGCCCGCGTGCTTTACGGAAACCTCCGCACCGCCGACGCGCGTGCCCTTCAGCCCACAGTCCTCGATCAATTTTCCCGCAAACGTGCCCGTCGGGCGCTTAAAGAAGCTTCCCGCACTCGGATATTCAAGGGGCTGCTTTTCCTTTCTCTGCGACAAGAGCCGCTTCATTTCGCCTTCGATCATAGTGGCGACCCCCTTCTTCAGAAGGAAGGTAGCCGAAAGAACGAGCTCCTCAGGAGAATTGAGATAAGCACTCGTGCGGTAGCCGTAGTCGTGCGCCTCGAGATCTCGTTCAAAGGGGGCATCGGGGAAATTCCGATCCACAAAGCGCGAACTATGAAGGATCTGTGCGATCTCGCCGCCGTACGCGCCCGCGTTCATCACGACCGCGCCGCCGACCGTCCCGGGGATGCCATAAAGGAATTCCGCCCCCGTGAGGCTCCGCTCGAGAAGCGCCTTCGACAAAGCGGAAAGCGTAACGCCCGCGTCCGCCGTGACGAAAACCGAGCCGTCCTCGCCGTCGCGGAAGGAGATCCCGTCTAGACCCTTCGTGAAAAGCACCACGCCACAAAAGCCCGCGTCGGGGCAAAGAAGATTACTCCCCCCTCCGATGACAAAAAGCGGAACCCTGTGCTCTCTCACAAGGCGGAGCACCGTAAGCGCCTCCTCCTCGTTTTTGGGGAAAACGGCAAGCTCCGCCTCGCCGCCGATACGGAAGGTGGTATAGCGGAAAAGCGGAACGTGCGTTTCGCACAAGATCCCGCGCTCCGTGAGCACCGTATACAGTTTTGAGATCGATTCGTGCAGCATAGCTCCCTCTCCCGTAGAATTTTCCTATACAATCATTATACTATGTTTCCCCGAAGTTTGCAAGTACGAAGAAAAATTTTTCTAAAAAAAGAAGAAGCCACCGACCCGTGGCCGGTGGCTTTTCGTTTTCACATAGCAAGAGATCAGCCGACGTGCACGCCGAGTGCGGCGTCGCCGTTCTTCCCGTCGAGTCCGAACCGCTCGTTCTTTCTCTTTTCGAAGAACTTCAGCGCGACCTGCTCGAAGAGTGCGTAGGACAAAACGTCCTCCTCCTGTTCAAGGTAGGGCGCGATCTCCGCTCTCAGCTTATCAAGCTCGGGCTTCAGAAGGTCGGCGGGTCGGCAGGTGATCCGCTCGGCGTCGCCGATGATCTTCTTCACAAATTCGGGATCGGGCTCCATCGGCGTCTTGCCGTATTCGCCGCGCATCATCGCTCTGAATTCCTTCGTGACCATCTTGTAACGCTCACCGCCGATGACATTCATCACCGCCTGCGTACCGACGATCTGCGAGGAGGGTGTTACAAGGGGCGGGTAGCCCGCATCTGCGCGAACGCGCGGAACCTCCTCAAGAACGAGCGGAAGCGCGTCCGAACGCCCCATCTGCTTCAACTGTGACACAAGATTCGAGAGCATTCCACCGGGCACCTGATAGAGAAGTCCGTTGACGTCGACCTTCATCACCTTCGGGTCGAGCAGACCGCTTGCGAGATACTTCTCGCGGATGGGCGTGAAATACTTCGTGACCGCATCGAGCTCGCGGAGATTGATGCCCGTGTCGTAGGGCGTTCCCGCAAGGGTCGCGACGATCGCCTCGGTCGGAGGCTGAGACGTACCGAGCGCGAGGGGAGAGATCGCGGTGTCGATCACATCGACGCCCGCCTCGACCGCCTTCAGATAGGTCATAGAGCCGAGACCCGTCGTGTAGTGCGTGTGAAGCTGGATCGGGATCCTTACGGTTTCCTTCAGCAGCTTTACGAGCTCATACGCATCGTACGGCAGGAGAAGTCCCGCCATATCCTTCACGCAGATCGAGTCCGCACCCATCTCCTCAAGCGTTTTTGCGTAACGCGCAAAATACTCGTTCGTATAGATCTCGCCCGTCGTGTAGCTGATCGCCGCCTGCACGTGGCCTCCCTCTTTTTTCGTCGCGTCGATCGCAGTCTTCAGGTTGCGCGGATCGTTCAAAGCGTCGAAAATGCGGATGATGTCAATGCCGTTCGCGATCGACTTCTGTACGAAATACGCAACAACGTCGTCCGAATAGTGGCGGTAGCCGAGGATATTCTGTCCGCGGAAGAGCATTTGCAGCTTTGTATTCTTCACCCCGCTGCGGATTTTCCGAAGCCGTTCCCACGGATCCTCATTGAGGAATCTGAGACAGCTGTCGAAGGTCGCGCCCCCCCACGCCTCGAGCGAATGATAGCCGATCTTGTCGAGGGTCTCGAGAATCGGAAGCATTTCGTCGATGGTCATACGCGTCGCAACGAGCGACTGATGCGAATCTCGAAGAATGGTCTCGGTGATCCCGACTTTCTTTTTCTGTATAGTATCTGCCATTTTTAGTGAAGCCTCCTATCGTTTCGGCAGTCTCTCCGGGCTGCCCTCCGTATGAAAGGGATCTCAGTTCAGCGTCAGAAGAACCTGATCCGCACCGACCGATGCGCCGCTCTGTACCGCTACGCTTGCTACAACACCGTCCTCGGGTGCGCAAATATCGTTCTCCATCTTCATCGCCTCAAGAACGAGCAGGACCTCGCCCTTCTTGACCGATGCGCCAACCGATGCGTTGACCTTTACAATCGTTCCGGGGAACGGAGCCTTCACCGCGGTCTTTCCTTCTCCGCCCGCAGGCGCTGCTGCGGGTGCGGGTGCCGCCTCGGGAGCGGGTGCTGTTGCGGGTGCAGGAGCTGCCGCTACGGGAGCGGGAGCCACGGGAGCTACGGGTGCCGGGGCTGCGGCGGTCACAACGGGCGCGGCGTATGCGCCGGAAGCGACCTCCTCAACGACAACGTCATATACAACTCCGTTTACGGTAACTGCAAACTTTCTCATTTTCTTTATCTCCTCTTTATTCAGTCAGTATTTAGGATCGGTTCGTTTTATCTAAGGTTCATTTGGAAATGCGGTTCCATGCACCGCCGCGTTTACGGAAGGAGACCACGCGGAAGCCCGTCGGAAGCGAGGACTTTCCTTTGTTTTCCTCCTCGAGGTAGCAGGTGATTGCCGCCATGATCGCAGCGACCGTGGCTTCGTCCTCCATCACGGCAAGTGACGCCGCGATTGCCGCCGCGACTGCCGCGTCATCGGGATTTCCGACCGCAGGGGGTGTCTCCTCTGCCTTTTCCTCTCGGGAACTGCGCGCGAGGCACACAAGCCCGTAGATCGCGAGCACAGCCGCAACACCCAAGACAACGTAATAGACCACAGCCGGGATCGACGTGGGAAAACCCGCCGCAAGAATCGTGAGGTTCATACGTTCGACCCCCCCTTCAGAGCGGAAGCGTCGGGTGTCTGCGACTCGGCTCGCCGTCTGCCTTCGAAAGCAGCATCGAGAAGTCGGAGCGTAGCCATGTCGGTCTGTGAG
>JAZSIN010000261.1:0-1874 GCA_045533845.1 Eubacteriales bacterium
CCCAAAGATCCGTCCCGCATGGGACGGATCTTTGGGTTTTATTGCTTTTTTCGCTTTGCCTGTTCAAGCGACTCTGCCGCCGCCGAATAAGGATCAACGGGCGGGTCTGCTCCTTCTTCGAGCAAGCGCTCCTCCTCGAGAGTGTCACGGAAGGGGATCGGTACGTAACGACGCGATCGGAATCTCCGCGTGCGGCGGAGACGAGACTGCAGAAAAGCATACAGCGCGAGCAGAAGGATAAAGGAGACCGAGAAGCCTTGAAAGAAGCGGCTTTTTGGTAGTGCTCTCATACGTCCGAGGGCGTATGTGAAGTGGTTACGCTCGACCGCAGATTCCGTGAGAAGCGGGACTCTGCCGACCTCGACTCCGTTAAAGGACACGATCAAAACGCCGACCTCCTCTCCCTCACAGACGGGTGCCGTAAGGGATTTTTCGTTCAGCCGAACGCTGTACGAAAGCCCGCTTTCACCATCCGCTGTGCTTTGTGGGATAAAAACCGAAAGTTCCCTTGCGGCGACAAGCGGAAGCCCGTCTTCGAGCGATTCGGTGAACGCGGCGTGCTTTACGGGGATTGTAGCGTAGCGGTTTCCCACCGTGACGACGGTCTCGTTCTTGTATCCGTGTGCCCCCCATGAAAGAAGGGCGTTTGCAATCGAGTAGGCGTAGATCTCGCCCTCCTCCGTCTCCTCGCCGCCGAGCACGACACAGAACCACGAGAGGTCATTTCGGAACGCTTTTGCCGAAACACACCAGCCGCCCTCGTCGGTCACGCCACCGTTTAATCCCTCAGCGTATGGATTGTGATACGCGGTCGTTACGGCGGAGGCAATCAGATAGTTTCTGTTGTAAAAGGAGCGGACGCCGCTTTTGTTTGTGGCGGGGATCTCATATTTGACTGTTGAAGCCGCGTCCATATATAAGGCGTCCGTGCTCGCGGCAAGGGAAAGAAGGAGCGTATCGTACGCCGTCGTCACCATCGCAGGGGAATGAAGCCCCGTCGGATTTTCATACGACGTGCCGTGCATTCCGAGGATAAGCGCTTGCTCGTTCATTCGCGCGACGAACGCGTCGACGCTTCCCGACGAGAGAACGGCGAGCGCTGTGCAGGCGTCGTTGTAGCCGCCCGCAACCGCACCGTAAAAGAGATCGCGGATGCGGATCGTTTCGCCCGCCTCGAGCTTCATGCGGTTTCCGCTTGCACCCGCGAGCATTTCCTCCGTTACGGTGACCGTTTCGTCCATTCGATCTCCGAGGATCTGCGACGCGAGGAAGCCGGTCATGATCTTTACGGTCGATGCAGGGAAGAGCGACTTCTCCGAATTGTGCTCAAGGAGTATCGCGCGGTTTTCAAGATTGTAGAGGATCACCGCCTGCGCGTGGGAGACGTCGGGCGGGCTTGGCGCCGACGGAACGGCGGAAATCGGGAGAGAAAAAAGTGTAAAGAAAAGAAGGAGAAGCGCAAGCATTGCAGCCGCGCTCCGCTTAGCGGGAGCCGATTGACGCTTTTTCATATTGCCTCTCCTTTCTCGATCGCTGAGATCGCGACCGTTACGTTTTGCTGTACTCCGAGAAGAACGCGCGCGCGGCATTCGCGTCAGCAGCGATCGCCCCCCTTAGCTCCTCGATCCCCGACATTTTTCGTTCATTCCGAAGATGCTTTGAAAAGCCGATCTCGACCGTTTTTCCGTAAAGGTCGCCGTCAAAATCGAGAATATAGGTCTCGCAGTTCGTGTGTGCAGATTTCTCAACGGTCGGGCGGTTTCCGACGTTTGCAACGCCGTATCGAAGTATATCGTCGCCCTCGACGCGCACGGTCACGGCGTAAATGCCCGTTTTCGGGATCACGGACAAGGGGGGAAAATCCTGATTGATCG
>JAZSIN010000272.1:0-3626 GCA_045533845.1 Eubacteriales bacterium
AAGTATACAAGAGACTGACCGCTCTCGTTCTGGTGCTGGGTGAGGTCGTAGTCGGTACGGTCTGCAATGCCCCAAAGCTCGCCCCATCCGAACGGGAAGAGAAATTCGATGTCGGTCGTTGCCTTCGAGTAGAAGCAAAGCTCCTCGGGAGAGTGATCGCGCATACGGATGTTTTCTTCCTTCATGCCGAGTGAGAGCAGGAAGTTCTGGCAGTAGCCTCTCCAGTAGGTGAACCACTCAAGGTCGGTGCCGGGCTTGCAGAAGAACTCAAGCTCCATCTGCTCGAACTCACGGGTACGGAAGACGAAGTTGCCGGGGGTGATCTCATTACGGAAGGACTTGCCGATCTGACCGATGCCGAAGGGAAGCTTCTTGCGCGTGGTACGCGCAACGTTGTTGAAGTTTACGAAAATGCCCTGTGCGGTTTCGGGACGGAGGTAGACCGTGCTCGAGCTTTCCTCGGTAACGCCGATAAAGGTCTTGAACATCAGATTGAACTTACGGTTCGAAGTGAAGTCGCCGCTTCCGCAGTCGGGGCAGGAGATCTTGTGCTCCTTGATGTACGCCATCATTTCGTCGTCCGTCCATCCGGCGGGATTGTCGGAGAGACCGTTCTGGAAGGCGTAATCCTCGATCAGCTTGTCCGCGCGGTGACGCGAACGGCAGACCTTGCAGTCCATCAGAGGATCGGAGAAGCCACCGAGGTGACCGGAGGCGACCCAGGTCTGGGGGTTCATAATAATGGCGCTGTCGAGACCGACGTTGTAGGGGGATTCCTGAACGAACTTCTTCCACCACGCCTTCTTGACGTTGTTCTTGAATTCAACGCCGAGCGGGCCGTAGTCCCACGAGTTCGAGAGACCGCCGTAGATCTCACTGCCTGCGTAAACGAATCCGCGGTTTTTGCAGAGGTTTACGATCTTTTCCATTGTCTTTTCACTGTTGTTCATTTTTTGATTCCTTTCAGGGATACTCCCGAGGTGTCGGAAGTCCCGTTTTTTGATCCGATGCGCAAAGAGGGGCGCATTCTTAAGCACTATTATAGCACAGATTCGGTAAAAAAGCAAGGGCTTTTTTTAAAAATAAAGCACCGACGCGAATTCGCGTCGGTGCTTTGTGTGGAGTGCATCCGTTAAGGAAGCGCGATCTCCTTGTAGATCTCGGGAACGATCTTTTTTTCCACAGGGAAACGGGAAAGGTCGATCTCGTCGAACATTCCGCAGTGGAAGGGGACCGAGTAACGTGCTCCCGTACGGGAGACGAAGTGTGCGGCATCCGTCATATTCATATTGTTTCCGACACCGTTCACGGGGAGGAAGACCGCGTAAAGGTCGAGGTCCTCGGGGAGGCTCTCGAATACCTTTTCATTATAGAGCGTGTCACCCGTGACGTAGTAGCTCTTGCCCTCTGCCGAGATGATCACTCCAATTGCATTCGGGTCCGAGTGCTCTGCCTTGACCGCGCGGAAGGTAACCTCGCCCTCGGTCCAGGTCGTGCCGTTGTTGAAAAGCACGTAGTTGCAGTCGGTGTTCGGGAAGGAGGTGCGGATCTGCTGCCAGCTTCCGTCGGGTGCAAGCACGAGGAAGGACGCGCCTGCCTTCAGGTAGTGGGGAAGGGTCTCGGGGTCGAGGTGGTCGAGATGATTGTGCGTGACGATCAGAACGTCGGGTACGATCTCGAGGAATTTCTCGGATACGGGTACGCGGCGGTAATTCTTCGGGTTCACCGCCTTTACCGAGTCCGAAAGATAAGGATCGACGATGATCTTTTTGCCGTTCGTCTCAAAGAGAAGCCCCGCCTGTCCAAGCCAAGTGATCTTCATATGCTTATACCTCCTCGGGGATGATCGGGTAAAGCTGGATGGTGTTGCCGCCGTCGACAACGAGCTCTGCGCCCGAGGTATTCCGCGCGTTGTACGCGAAGTACCAAACCGCGTCCGCGATATCCGCGCCGTCGGCAACGTCGCCGAGGGGCGTGAAGCGAGAGGGAACCTTCGCGTAGAACTCGGGGTTCTTCACCCAACGGTCGGTGCGGATCATACCGGGGAGAACGGCGTTGACGCGGATATTGTACGAGCCGAGGTCAAGCGCCAAAGCGCGCATCAGACCGAGCTGACCGCCCTTCGACGCCACGTACGCGATGCGGTTCGGGATCGCTCTGTACGCCGTGTTGGAGTTGAGAAATACGATGCTTCCGCCACCGTTTTCCTTCATTCTCTCAGCCGCGAGCTGTGCGAGGCAGAAGTTCCAGACAACGTTCGTGTTGATGACGCGCTGAAGATCGGTAACGGGGCTCTTGAAGATCTCCATATTGAGCCCCTGATCGGCAGCGTTCAGTACGATGACCGAGGCGAGGAGACCCTCTCGGTCAAAGTACGCGAACATTTCTTCAGTCGCCTTTTCGTCGACTGTGCGCTCATCGAGAAGGGAATTGATGGTGTAGCCCTCGATGCGGACGTTCGGGAAAGCTGCGCGGTAGCGCGCCTCTGCCTTGCGAACCTCCTCCTCCTTACGGCCCGTGAAGACGACATTCTTGCCCTCAGAGGCAAACTTTTCAACGATCGCAACGCCCGTATTGATGCAGGCGCCCGTGATCAGTACGATTTCGGTTTTCATAGCAGTACCTCGTGAATCCAAATCAGAAATAGAATTCGGTCTTTGCGGGACGAATATCGGTGAGCGCACCCGTGTAGTGGCGGAGATTGTGCTCGACGTAGGGATGCTTCAGACACTCCTCTTCGTTCAGTTCAATGCCGAGACCGGGCTTGTCGCCGATCTTGATGCGACCGTTCTCATACTCGAGGTTTTCGTTCGTGACGAACTTTCTCCACTCGACGTCGCTGTACATGATCTCAAGAATGCAGAAGTTCGGGCAGCAAGCGGCGAGCTGAAGGGTAGCCGCGTTTGCAATCGGGCCCGAGGGGTTGTGGGGAGCGAAGGGTATGTAGTGCGCCTCTGCGATCGAAGCGATCTTTTTAAGCTCCATGATACCGCCCGCGTGCGAGATGTCGGGCTGAATGTAGTCGCATGCACGGCGGCGGAAGAGCTCGTTGTAGTCGAAGCGGGTGTAGAGACGCTCGCCTGCCGAGATCGCGACGGGCGATTTTGCACGGACCGCCTCGAGCGCCTCGAGGTTGTTCGGAGGAACGGGCTCCTCGAGGAACATCGGTTTGAACTGTGCGACCTCTTGTGCGATCTTGATGCCCGTCGGAACGTCGAAACGTCCGTGTGCCTCGATCAGAAGGTCGACCTCGGGACCGACCGCTTCACGGACAGCTGCGATACAGCGGAGTGCCTTGTCGAGGTCTTGGTTCGAAATCTGCAGATAACTCTTGCCGAACGGGTCCCACTTCATTGCGGTCACGCCGCGCTTGACTGCTTCGGCAGCCTTTGCACCGAATTCCTCAGGCTCCTTTGCGCCTGCGAACCAACCGTTTACGTAGATGCGGCAGTCCTCGTTTACTTTGCCGCCGCGCAGCTGATAAACGGGAACACCGAGAGATTTTCCGAGAATGTCCCACAGAGCCATTTCGACAGCGGACAGCGCGCTCATCAGGACTGCTCCGCCTCTCCAGTAAGCGTCACGGTAGATATCGTGATAGTGCTTTTCGATCTGTCTCGGATCCT
>JAZSIN010000233.1:0-4907 GCA_045533845.1 Eubacteriales bacterium
CTACGCGTACAGCGAGGTCGATCAGGTCAAGGGCTTTGTCGGTAACTTCTCGGTCAAGATCAAGAGAAAAGCAAGATACGTCCGCGAGGACCTCTGCACGGGCTGCGGTCTCTGTACCGAAAAGTGCCCGCAGAAGAAGGTCCCGAACGAGTTCAACCTCGGTATGAACCACAGAAGAGCCGTCTATATCCCCTTCGCACAGGCAGTTCCGAAGATCGCAACGATCGACGCGGATTACTGCACGATGCTGAAGACGGGCAAGTGCGGCGTCTGCTCGAAGGTCTGCACCGCAAATGCGATCGACTATACCCAGAAGGATTCCTTCGTAGAGAAGCAGTACGGCGCGATCGTCGTCGCTACGGGCTTCAATCCCATTAAGCTCGATAAGTTCAACGAATACGCGTATAGCGAAAGCCCCGACGTCGTGACCTCACTCGAGTTCGAGCGTATCCCCAACGCCGCAGGCCCGACTGCAGGTAAGCTCCTCCGTCCCTCCGACGGAAAGCACCCCCACACGATCGTCTTCGTACAGTGCGTCGGCTCGCGCTGCGACGGCGGAGAGAAGGGTAAGTCCTACTGCTCGAAGATCTGCTGTATGTACACCGCAAAGCACGCAATGCTCACGCGTGAAAAGTACCCCGATACCGACGTTTACGTCTTCTACATCGACGTTCGTACACCCGGTAAGAACTTCGACGAGTTCTACCGCCGCGCGGTCGAGCAGTACGGCGTGCATTACGTCAAGGGTATGGTCGGTAAGGTCGTTCCCGAGAACGGCGTGCTGAAGGTTCAGGCGTCCGACCTCATCGAGGGCAAGCAGCTCCACATCGACGCCGATATGGTCGTCCTTGCCGCTGCGATCGAGCCCGACGAGTCGGCGCGCCCCCTCGCAACGATGCTCACCGCAAGCATGGATACGAATGACTTCTTCACCGAAGCACATCCGAAGCTCCGTCCCGTCGAAAGCCCCACCGCAGGTATCTTCCTCTCGGGCGCTTGCCAGGGACCGAAGGATATCCCCGAGACCGTCGCACAGGCGGGTGCCGCCGCATCGAAGGTCATCGGACTCCTCGCGAAGGATAAGCTGACGTGTAACCCCTGCGTTGCACATTCGGATGAAATGATGTGTAACGGCTGCTCCTCCTGCGAAAAGGTCTGCCCCTACGGCGCGATCACCTATTCGGATAAGGAATTCCGCGGCCCGAACCGCACGACGCTCATCCGCCGTGTTGCATCGGTCAACGAAGCAGTATGTCAGGGCTGCGGTGCTTGTACCGTCGCCTGCCCCTCGGGTGCTATGGATCTGAAGGGCTTCACCAACAGTCAGATTATGGCGGAGGTTGATGCAATATGCAAGTAAATACCGAATTTAGACCGAAGATCGTCGCGTTCTGCTGCAATTGGTGCTCCTATGCGGGCGCTGACCTTGCGGGCACGAACCGACTGAATTATCCGGCAGATGTCAAGATCATCCGCGTTCCTTGCTCCTGCCGTGTAAACCCGATGTTCATTCTCCGCCCCTTCCAGAGAGGCGCAGACGGTGTCATCCTTTGCGGATGCCACCCCGGCGACTGCCACTATACCTCGGGCAACTACTTCGCAAGAAGAAGAATGACCCTCCTGTTCTCGATGCTCGACTACCTCGGAATCGAAAAGGAGCGTACCCGCGTTGAGTGGGTGTCCGCCGCAGAGGGTGCAAAGTTCGCCGCTACGATGAACGAATTTGTTGAAACCGTGTATAAGCTCGGCGAAAACAAGAAACTGGAGGACCTCAGATGCAAGAAATGATGAAGAAAAGAGCGATCGAGCTCCTCACAAGCGGTGCTGTCAGCCGCGTGGTCGGCTGGACGACCGGTGAGTTCGTCTACGATATTACGCCTGCGGTTTTCGAAACGGTCGAGGAGATCGAAAATAAGTTCGTTTATAACGACTTCTGTGCCGCAAACCTTTCGAAGTATCTCATTAAGGAATCGCGCAAGGAAGGGAAGACCCTCGTTTTCCTCAAGCCCTGCGACACCTATAGCCTCCAGCAGCTCCTGAAGGAGCACCGCGTCATCCGCGAGAATATCTACGTCATCGGCGTTGAGTCCTACGGAAAGATCGACGCGTCGAAGCTCGAGGAGAAGGGCATCACCGGTATCACGGGCGTCGCGGTCGAGGGCGGAGACCTGAAGATCTCCACGATCTACGGCGACAAGACCCTCAGAAAGTGGGAAGTGATCGCCGATAAGTGCGCGAGCTGTAAGAGCCATAAGCACGTCGTTTACGACGAGCTGATCGGCGAAGACGGCGACGTGGAGGAGAGCGACCGCTTCGATGCAGTCGCAAAGCTCGAGGCTATGACCCCCGAGGAGCGTTATGCATTCTGGCAGAACGAGCTGTCGCGCTGCATCCGTTGCAACGCCTGCCGTAACGTCTGCCCCGCCTGCACGTGCGAGACCTGCGTTTTCGATAACCCGAAGTCGGGCGTTGCGAACAAGGGCGCGGCAAACTCCTTCGAGGAAAATATGTTCCACATCATCCGCGCGTTCCACGTCGCGGGCAGATGTACCGACTGCGGTGAGTGCTCGCGCGTTTGCCCGCAGAATATCCCGCTCCACCTGCTGAACCGTAAGTTCATCAAGGACATCAACGAGCTGTACGGCGACTATCAGGCAGGTGCTGACGAGGAGACCCGCGCACCGCTGAACACCTATAAGCTCGACGACTGCGAGCCCGGTATCGTTTACGAGAGAGGAGGGAACGCGTAATGAAGAAGATCTCTCTCGAAAATCTCGACGCGTTCTTCGCGTCTGTCGCAGCAAAGGGCGCGCTCTACCTTCCCGTAGATAACGCCGAGGGTCAGACCGCGTACGAAAAGTGGACCGAGGGCACGGTTTACAGCCGTAAGCTCAACACCGTAAAGAGCGCGAAGGAATTCTTCCTCCCGCAGGTCGAAACTCTTATGGAGTTCAAGACCGAGGGCAAGAAGATCGAGGTCATCGACCACCGTAAGGAGGCAGAGGACTTCGTCGTGTTCGGCGTTCGCGCATGCGACGCGCGCAGCTTCGAGGTGCTTGACAAGGTTTACCTTGCAGACCCCGTTGATACTTACTATGCGACCCGCCGTGAGCACGGCACGATCATCACCGTTGCTTGTACCGCTCCGACGCAGACCTGCTTCTGCGGCACCTTCGGGATCGATGCTACGAATCCCGGTGGCGACGTGGCGGCGTGGATCACCGACGACGCGCTTTATCTTGAGGCAAATACCGAAAAGGGAACCACGCTTCTCGCTTCGCTCGATCTCGCTGACACCGACTGCACCTGTGCAGTCGATGCACAGAAGAAGGAGACGAAGGAGATCCTTGCAAGGCTTCCCCTCGCAGGTCTTACGACCGACGCCTTCACAGGCGACCGAATGAAGGATTACTTCAGCGACGCGAAATGGGCAGAGCTCTCCGAGTCTTGCCTCGGCTGTGGCACCTGCACCTTCGTTTGCCCGACCTGTCAGTGCTACGACATCCGTGAATTCAACACGGGCCACGGCGTAGAGCGTCTCCGTTGCTGGGATAGTTGTATGTATTCCGACTTTACGCTGATGGCACACGGAAACTCCCGTAACTCTCAGCTCGAGCGCTTCCGTCAGAGATTTATGCATAAGCTGGTCTACCAGCCGATGAACAACGGCGGAACCTTCGGATGCGTCGGCTGCGGCCGTTGCCTCTCGAAGTGCCCGATCAATATGAATATCGTTAAGGTAATGAAAACGCTTGGAGGTGACAAGTAATGAATCAGGAAACCTTGATCCCCAAGGTCGGTCTTATTACCGACATCAAGCAGCAGACGCCCGACGTCAAGACCTTCCGCGTGGTCGCTCCCGAGGGCGGAAAGCTCTTCGAGCATAAGCCCGGTCAGTGCGCAATGCTCTCGATCCCCGGCGTCAGCGAGGCAATGATCTCGATCACGTCCTCCCCGACGAACAAGGAATATATGGAGTTCAGCGTCAAGAAGTGCGGATGCCTCACCGAGGTCCTGCACGGACTTGAGCCAGGCGACTATATGACGGTTCGCGGTCCTTACGGTAACTCCTTCCCGGTCGATACCGAGCTGAAGGGGCAGGGACTCGTATTCATCGCAGGCGGTATCGGTCTCGCACCGCTCCGCTCGGTGATCAATTACGTCCGCGATAACCGCGCGGACTACGGCGACGTCGATATCATCTACGGCTCGCGCTCAATGGACGATCTCGTTTATCTCGATGAGATCAGAAGCGAGTGGATGAATACCCCCGGCTTCAATGTCCATCTTACGATCGACCGTGAGCAGGAGGGATGGGACGGACACGTTGGCTTCGTTCCGAGCTTCGTCACGGAGGTTAATCCCGACGTATCGAAGAAGATCCTCGTCTGCGGACCTCCGATCATGATCAAGTTCACGCTTGACGCGCTTGCAAAGCTCGGCTTTGAAAAGTCGCAGGTCTACACCACGATGGAGCTTCGTATGAAGTGCGGCATCGGCAAGTGCGGCAGATGCAACATCGGTAACAAGTACGTCTGCAAGGATGGTCCCGTATTCCGCTTCGACCAGCTTGAGCAGCTTCCCGACGAATATTGATTTAAGGAGAAATCAGCAAATGGAAAAAATGGTTAATGTATATCTCTTCGGTAAGAAGTATACCGTTCCTGCCAGCCTGACGATCATGGGCGCGATGGAATATTCGGGCTATCAGCTGGTACGCGGATGCGGCTGCCGTTGCGGCTTCTGCGGCGCGTGCGCTACGATCTACCGCATCAAGGGCGACAACGAGCTCAAGGTCTGCCTCGCTTGCCAGACGCAGGTCGAGGATAATATGTATGTTGCAACGCTGCCCTTCTTCCCGCTTGTCAAGCAGGTATTCGACATTGAAAACGTAAAGCCCACCGAGC
>JAZSIN010000075.1:0-6987 GCA_045533845.1 Eubacteriales bacterium
CCTCGGGCTCTCTTTCGCGCTCCTCCTCACGGGGCATCTCCTCTTCCTTCGTTTCGGGAGAAGGAAGCTCGACCCGCTCGCGGATGCGGTGCGGAAGGACGTATTTCGCGCATTCTCTGACGTCGCTTTCGGTGACGGCGATCCGTCCGTCAAGTGCCGCCATCGCGCGTGCCGCCTCGACGAGAAGAAGCTCTGCGCGGTGACCCGCACAGTTACCCGTCCTCGCAAGCTCCGAGGCAAAGCGGATCGCTTCCTCCCCTGCCGTGACCGAGGGGAGAAGCGCCGCAGCCCGCGTGACGGTCTCACGAAGCTGCTCGGTCTCTCGCATATAGATCGCGCGGAAGGCGATCGGATCGCGATCGTAAAGGAGGCGTCTCTTCAGGATCTCGCACCGCTTCCCCGGGTCCTTTTCTCCCGTCACCGAAACGTACATACCAAAGCGGTCGAGGAGATGCGGGCGTACCTGTCCCTCCTCGGGATTCATCGAGCCGACGAGAGCGAAGCGAGCGGGATGCTCCTCGGAAAGTCCCTCACGCTCGACGCGGTTGACACCGCTCGACGAAACCGATAGAAGCACGCTCGCGATGTGGTCGGAGAGGAGGTTGATCTCATCGACGTACAGGATCTGCCCGTCCGCCTCGGAGAGGAGTCCTCTTTCGAGTGCGCGGCGACCGTCCTGCATCATCGCTTCCACGTCCACGCTTCCGACGAGGCGGTCGACCGTGACGTTCAGAGGAAGCTCGATGAGGCGGCGCGAGGGGAGCAGCTCCGGAAGCCCACGGACGAGCGTCGACTTCGCGCTTCCCTTTTCTCCCGACACGAGAACGCCACCGATCGACGGATTCACGAGACAGAGGAGGAGCGCACGCTTGAGCTTTTCTTGCCCGACGATGGCAACGAAGGGATACGCGTCAGATCTCATATTGCTTGATCCGCTCACTGATCTCGTCGAGGTCGATCACGCCCTCCTCAAACGGACGGCGGCGCATACGGTGCGGGAGCGCGAGTCGCGCGGCAACCGCGAGGTCCTCATTTTCGACCCGCGTGCTTCCTCTGTACGCGGCGTTTGCGATCGCCGTTTTCAAAACGGTAATATCGGCGCGGTGACCGTCAACGCCGATCTCGATCGCGATCTCTGCGATCGCAAGGAGGCAAGCGTCGGAATAGGTGACCGACGGAAGAAGCCTCCGCGCCTCCTCGATCTGCAGGCCGAGTGCCGTCTGCTCCTCCTCGTAGCCGTCGACGAAGGCATCGGGATCGGATTCAAAGGACAGACGTCTCTTGACGATCTCCATCCGCTCCCTCGTATCGCGCTCTCCGACAACGTCGACGACGAGACCGAAGCGGTCGAGCAGCTGCGGACGCAGGTCGCCCTCCTCCGGGTTCATTGTGCCAACGAGCACGAAGCGCGCAGGGTGCGCATAGGAGATGCCCTCTCGCTCGATCGAGTTCACGCCCATTGCGGCGGCGTCGAGGAGAAGGTCAACGACGTGATCATCGAGGAGATTGACCTCATCGACGTAGAGAATATTGCGGTTCGCATCGGCGAGAATACCCGCTTCAAAGCGTTTTTCACCGTGCTTCAATGCATATTCGATGTCGACCGTACCAACAACGCGGTCCTCAGTCGCACTGACGGGAAGATTGACGACGCGCATCCGTCCCTCCTTCGTCTCTCGCTCTGCCTTCGAGCGGCACGCGTCGCAAAAATGCGCGGGATCGGCGGGATCGCAGGAGAACGGACAGCCGTCGACCGTAAGCCGTACGGGCATCACGTCAGCAAGGGCACGGACTGCGGTCGATTTCGCAGTTCCCTTCTCCCCGCGGATCAGCACACCGCCGATCGACGGCGAAATGACGTTCAGGATCAGGGCTCTTTTCATATCCTCCTGCCCAACGATGGCAGAAAAGGGGTAATTCGGTTGCTTTTTCATATCGTACCTTCCAAATCGTTTTCGAGCTCAAGATAACAGTTTCTGATACGTTCAAGCTGTTCCTCGGTCGCGTCCCAATAGCCGCGATCGCTGTATTCCATCATCTGCTCGAGTATTTTCATATAAGCGTGGGGGTTGTTTTCTTTCATACGACGGCGCATCTCCTCGTCCTCGACGTACTTTTTGTCAAGCTCATCGTAGATCCACGTATCGACGCTTCCCGTCGTTGCGGCAAGTCCCATCAGGTTTTCAAACCGATCCGAGATCACCTGCGCGCCGTGTGTCGAATGCGCAAGCATACCGTCGATCCATTTTGGATTCAGGACGCGAGTGCGGACGCCGCGCGCGATCGACTTGTCGACCGTCTCGGTGAGAAGCTCCTTCCCCGCGGTATCGGTGACATACATTCTCGCTTTCTCACCCTTCGCGCACTCAACCGATTTTGAAAGCCCGCCGAAATACTCGAAGTAGTGATCGAGATCGGTGAACTCATATTCGTTCGAGCTGCGAAGCTGGGAGACGATATCGACGCACCTCAACTGCTCCTCGTACAGTCCGTTTGCGGGAACGCCGCGCATCCGCCTGTTATAAACGTGGCTGACGCGTGCGGTGAAGACCTCACCGAGCTGCTCCTCCGATTCCCAATCGTGGTTTTGGAAGAACTTCGTGAGTCCGCTTCCGTACTGCCCCTCGGCAGGACCGAAGATGCGGGAAACGGAAAGCGTCCGCGCGTCCGCCTCGCTCGTTCCGCGTGCGATCAGTGCACAGCAGAGACGGTCGGCGTTTGCCTTCAGGTGATTTTCGTCATCCGATTCGTCAAGCGACGCGATCTGCTCGAAGAGATCCGACAGGGTGTCGATGAGGTTCGGGTACATATCGCGGAAGAAGCCGCAGATGTTGACCGTGACGTCGATCCTCGGACGACCGAGCTCCTTTACGGGAATGATCTCGTATCTCCGTCCGCGCGGCGTTACGACGAGACGCACGCCGAGATAGGTGAGGATCTGCGCGAAGGTCTCGCCCTGTGTCCGCGAGGTCTCAAGCCCCCACAACACGACCGCGACCGTGGTCGGGTACGCCCCCGTATCCTTTTTGTAGGCTTCAAGGGTGTTCTCCGCGATCCTTTTCCCTCTCTCGTAGGCGGTTGCCGTCGGCACCAGCTTCGGGTCGAACTGATAGAGGTTATAGCCTGCGGGGAGCACCGAGGGATTTCTGTAAATATCGCCCGCAAGGCGTGCGGGGATATATTTCCCCGACAGGGCGTCGAGGAGGCTCTGCATCTCGCGGTTCTCGCGGCAATTCTCTCTTATCTCGTTTTCGTCGACGTCGCCGCCAAAGGAATTACGGAGTCCCAAAAGATATTCTCCGCACTCCTCGTCCGTATAGGGCGTACCGAAAACGTGAAGACCTCTCGGAATGAGGCTGTGCTCCATACGGTAAAGCTCTTTTTCGAGTGCCTCAAGATCGGTCGGTAGCTGCAACGCCTCTGCGAACGCGTGGATGCGCGAGAGGACGTCTTCCGCACTTTGCGGGGAAAGGCGCTGAGCCTGCTCGTAGTTATCGAGTTCCTCTCTGAGAAGTGCATGGTCGCCGTAGAGACCTCCCTCCACGAAAACGGGGGGCTGATAGCTCACCGTAAGCGCGTGCGAGCGGCGCTTTGCCGTCGTCGACTCTGCGGGGTTTCCGCAATAGTAGAGGTAGATATGCGGGATGCCTCCGAGGAGACGGTCCGGGTAACAGCTTCCGCTCATCCCCGCTTCTTTTCCCTTCAGGAATTCGAGCGTTCCGTGCGTACCGACGTGCACGACCGCGTCGGCTCTGAATTCCTCACGGAGCCACTGATAGAACGCCGCATACTGATGATGCGGAGGGAGATCCTTGTCATGGTAGGACGCGCCCTCGCCGCCCTCACCGCTTCTTGCAGGCTGAAGTCCGACGAATATATTCCCCGAGATCATACCCGGAATAAGGAAGCTTCCGCCCTCGGTCATAATGTCACCGGGGGCTTTTCCCCATGCCCTCGCGATCTCGTCGTTAGTCGTATAACGCTTCACGGGATAGAGGATCATACCGTCCGTGCCCGAAGCGTATCTGCCCGAGTTGACCGCCTTCCCTGCCGTAAAGTGCGCGAGGAGGTCCTCCTTCGTAACGTCTCCGACCGTGTAGCCCTCTTTTTTGAGGCGACGGAAGATCTCCGAAACCGACGTGAAGGTATCGAGAAACGCCCCGCCGAAGAGGTTGTCCTCTCCCGGGGGATAGTTATAGCAAATGAGTGCGACGCGCTTTTCCGCGTTCTTTTTTCTTCGGAGCGCGATCTCGTTTTCGACGACCGTAGTGAGGCGGTCGACACGCTCGTCGATCACCGTCAGCTCCTCGACCTTCACGTCGAAATCAGCATCATAGCGCGGCTCGGACATCGCGCCGACGGGGATCGTATAGATCGCGCCATCCAGCTCGGGCATCAGCACCGAGATCATCGCCTCGGACGAGGTGCAGCCCTGCACCGAGCCCTCCCATTCCTTCACCGTTCTGCGAGACATAAAATAGGGGTGCAGATAGGGCGCATCGAGCTCACGAAGGAGATCGGTTCCCGCCTCCGCATCGCCCCCCATCGGACCCGCGCCGAGACGGAAGGACATAAAGTTCAGCACCACGTCGGGTCGAGACGGCACTTCCTCGAGAAGGATCTCCCTTAGGCGCGCGAGTCCGTCCTTTGCCGCCCCCGACATCGCGATGGGCAGGACATTCCATTTTTCCTCGAGGCGCGAAACGATCACAGAAACGCACCCCGAAGTATCGGTCGGGTAAAGGTGTGCGTAGTAGAGCACCGCCACCGTCGGGCGCGCGTCGTCCCAGTTTTCATTCGCGCGGTATTCTGCGAAGGTGTCGTACGCTTTTCTTCCACGCGGGTGGACGATCGCAACGGGACTTAGCTCGCGCGGCGCTTCGATTGCGCGGTCTGTCTTGATCCCGCCGTATTCAAAAAGGAGGAGAAGGAGGAGATTTTCAATACTCTCCGGGTCTCCCATCTTGAAGTAGCGGAGGATCGAGGTATAATTCCCGAGGTCACGCTTTTCTTCGTCGGAAAGGCCTGCCTCCGACACGGGTGCGCTTTCGCTGACCGACTTCATTTTCGCCTTTTTTCCGCTCGACATCCGTTCAAGCGTCTCCGCGGTAAGTGCGCCGAGACGAAGCTGCTCCTTCGCACCGCTCCCATACGGGATCACGAATCCGAGGGTGCTCGAAAGCCCCTCGTCCACCGCCCGACGAGCAGACAACACGGCTCCCATCAGATCGACGAGCGAGAGGTCTGAAAGTGAGAGGTCATGGGTCATTTGCGCCCGTTTTTCCTTCGGCATCTCGTCTGCGACGTAATAAACCGCGAGGTCGAGTGTGGGATATGTATTTTTTAAGGCTGTCCCACTTTCGATCAGCCGCTTCACCGCGGTCGTCGAAACGGTCACAAACGTTATCTTCATCTCAAAAAAGTCCTTTCCAAGGTCATATACGGTCTGAGAAGCGTCCTTCTGAAAAAAGCAGAAATCGGGAGGCTGAGCCCCCCGAAAAAACCGGAGGTGTCAGCCACCCTTTACTCTTCTTGCATAGAGGATCGGCTTACCCGTCTCCTCGTCCCTCGTGAGATCGGCTTCGATGCGGAACACGTCCGACAGAACGCGCTCCGACAGCACCTCCCACGGGTCTCCCTTTTTGTAGATTCCCTTATCGTACACGGCGATCATCTCATCCGAGTAGCGCGCCGCCTGCCCGAGGTCGTGGAGCACCATCAGGATCGTGATCCCCTCCTCACGGTTGAGGGAGGCAACGAGCTCCATGATTTCAAGCTAGTGGGAAATATCGAGGTAGGTCGTCGGCTCGTCGAGTAGCAGGATCTCGGGTCTCTGTGCGAGTGCCATTGCGATCCACGCCCTCTGCCGTTCACCGCCCGAAAGCGTACCGAGCGGTCTGTTCTCATAACCTCTGAGGTTCGTTCGTTCGATCGCCCATTCGATGATCCGCGTATCCTCCTCCGAGCCGCTCTGCCACCATTCCTTGTGCGCGTATCTGCCGTAGGAGACGAGCCTTTTTACGGTAACGTCGCCCATCACGTTGTTCGCCTGCGAGAGGATCGCCATTTTCCGTGCGACCTTCTTTGTGTTCGTGCGGAAGATATTCTGCCCGTCGAGCAGTACCTCTCCCTTCGTAGGCTTCAAGGAACGGCTGATCGTACGGAGAAGCGTCGTTTTTCCGCACCCGTTCGGACCGATGATCGAGTAGATCTTCCCTCTTTCGATCGTGAGCTCAACGTTTTCGAGAACGGGGTGATCCTTGTATCCCGCGCACAGTCCCTTTACCTGAAGAATCGTGTTTTTATCCATCGCGTCACTCATCCTTTCCGAAGCAGGTAGAGGAAGAAGGGCGCACCGAGGATCGCCATCACGATACCGACGGGGATCTCCATCGGGCTCATCACCATTCGTGCAAAGGTGTCGCTGAACATTACGAGCGCTGCTCCGAGGAGTGCCGATGCGGGGAACATATATTTGTAATCGTTTCCGAGGATGAGTCTCACCGTATGCGGAACGATCAGTCCGACGAATCCGAGAAGTCCGACCGCCGATACCGCCGACGCCGCAAGAAGTGCCGCAAGCGCGGTGAAAACAAGACGCGTCCGTTCGACGTTGAGCCCGAGTCCGCGCGCGACGTCATCACCGAGGATCAGTATGTTCATCTTCCGCGACATAAAGAACATCGCGGCGACCCCGAGAACCGTATACGGAAGAAGCATCCTGACGTCGGGCCAGCTTCTCGCCGAGAGCGAGCCGTTCATAAAGTCAAGCGCACCTGCAACGCGGTCGCTGTAAAAAACAAGGGTGGCTGAGATCCCCGCGCCGAACATCGCGGACACTGCCGCACCTGCAAGAATGACACGGATCGGCTGGATCCCGCCCTTCCACGCGAGGATGTAGATGATTGACGCCGCAAGCATCGCGCCGAAGAAGGCGGCGATCGGGACGAGACTCTGATACTGCGGGAGGAAGTCGGAGGCCAAGCG
>JAZSIN010000097.1:0-2065 GCA_045533845.1 Eubacteriales bacterium
GACGAGCCGCTTTCGAATCTCGACGCAAAGCTGCGTACGCAGATGCGGAGTGAGATCAGCAAGCTCCACGCGAGGCTGAAAACGACCTTTATTTACGTCACACACGACCAAACAGAGGCGATGACGATGGGGACGCGCATCGTCGTGATGCGGGGAGGCCTTATCGAGCAGATCGATACACCGCAAAACCTCTATAACGCGCCGAGGACTAAATTCGTGGCGGGCTTCATCGGAACGCCGCAGATGAATTTCTTTGAGGCGACGCTGAAGCGATCGGGAGAGACGGTCACGCTGTCGCTTCCCGATGTGGGGCTGTCCTTTCCGCTCTCGCTTTCGGAATTTCTGAAGGTGCGTAGAGGATACCTGACGGGTGAGAAGCCCGTGATCCTCGGGATCCGAGCCGAGCGTCTGACGCCGCTTCGCTCAAAGGAGATTCCTGAGAATGGAGTCGTGATGCACTGCACGGTCTCGCACGTCGAGGGGCTTGGCGACGAGGCGCTCGTGTACGGAGACCTTGCGGGGGATGCGGAGAGCATCTCCGGGACGCGCACGGGAATCGTATTCAAGGTCGAGGCAGAGCGGGGGAACGAGATCAAGGCGGGCGACGTGATCCCGCTCACCTTTTTGCTTCGTTACGCGCACTTTTTCGATAGGGAGACCGAAAAGAGCATCCGTCCCGCGCTCCCTGAAACGAACGAGATCGAATGCGATTCGGACGGGAAGACGTTTACGATGCTCGGGCTCCGCTTCGCGGTGCCCGATGCCTTCAGGAAGCTTCCGACGGGGCATTTTACCGTGCACGTTCCCATTGACGCCCTGAAGATCGGAGGGATGGGGAGGTTCACGGTTTCAGACTGCTCGTCCGTTGGGGAGGTCTGTCTTTCCCGACTCACCCTCGGAGATCACACGCTGTTTATGGCAGGAGAGGGACTTGAATGTGGGAAAACCGTTGGGATCTCTATCGATTGGCGGCGTGTGCGCTTTTTTGACGGAGAGGTTTGTATCAGGGAGGCGATGCCCGATAAAAGCCCGCTCTACGGCTCGATCGTGCGCGACACGGTAAGGTCGTATGGGGAGGACCGCGCGGGAAAGAAACGGAAGCGCGTTCGCTACAGCTTTGAGATTGCGGGTGTGAAGCACGAGATCCCCGACGAGATCCTCGAAAGGCTGCTGAAAGCGGTCGGGGTCGCCGTGCTCCACAAGAAGCTTCGGTACGAGATCCCACCCGAGGCGGTAACGGTTGGGACGGGGGAGATTACGGCACACGTTCTCGAAACGCTCGATTTCGGAGACGAGATCTACAGCGTGCTTTCGGTCGGCGGCAGGCGCGTGCTCGTACGCTCGGACGGAAGCCTTGAGGGGAGTGTGCAGATCTCGCTTGATCTGTTCCGCATCACCTACGTCGACGACGAGCTCGACGTGATCCTGCTGTGAGCAGAACGGGAAACGGGTCGGCTGTTTTTAGCCGACCCGTTTTTTTTTGCGTGCTGTATGAAAGAGCCGAAACTTTCTTCTAGGGACAGAAATCGGCATTCGACGCAAAAAACCAAAAATTTTAGTAAGAAATTGCAAAAAAGAGTGGAATTTCGGGAGAAATTATGTTAGAATGATAGTGTAAGACGGATAGACGGAACGCTCGCGCAGGGAACCGTCGGCTTCGGCTATAACGCCGTGTTTCCGCAGATGCTGTGGTGGAGAGGGGTTGACCTCGAAGATCAGTCGGAATGATACGAGCACGATACCGTGTGTCGAACTTGAACCGCGGCGTGAATATCGCGATAAGGCGAATGAACTTTAACTGAATGCGGAGGATCTATGAACAAACGAAGAATACTGCCCGTGGCGGTAGGAATCGCACTTTTGCTGCTGCTTTCTGCCGTCGGCTGTGTGGCGCAGAACGGGGCGGGAGAGGGGTCTTCGCCCGATATCACCACGGAGGGACCGTCCGATCCGAATGGGGGCGACACCTCGGATAACGGATCGGCGGCTGACCCGAGCCCGACCGACGCGGCGGACGTTACGACCGAAACCGACGTGACGACCGAGGCTGACGTGACGACCGAGG
>JAZSIN010000126.1:0-5427 GCA_045533845.1 Eubacteriales bacterium
AAAGAAAAATGAGAAATTTCTTCCCGAAGTTCCCATATACTGTATTTGTACCGTACCTGTATGCTTCTATGGTATACTCAACTTGAAGGAAGGCGTTTTTTATGAACCGTACATACAGCACTCTGCCGATTCTCGGTGTGCATAAGGCGTGGGTAGAGATCTCATACGACGCGCTGTGCAAAAATTATCGCTATATCGCACAGCGGATACGGGAGAAGAACGCGAAGACACGAATGATCGCGGTCGTCAAGGCGGACGGCTACTGCCACTCGAACGAGATCTGCGTGCCGTCGTTCCTTGACGCGGGATGCGATTTCTTTGCGGTCTCCTCTGTCGAGGAGGCAATTGCGGTGCGCGAGATCGCGGACAGAAGCGGACGCCATCCCGATATTCTGATCCTCGGCTACAGCATTCCCTCTGCGGCAGGACTTCTCGCGCGTCACGACATCATTCAATCGCTGCTCTCCCGCGAATACGCCGAGGAGCTGTCAAGATCCGCAGCCGAGGCGGGCGTTTCGATCCGCGTACACGTCAAGGTGGATACGGGCATGAACCGCGTTGGTTTTTCCGCACACAGCGCGAAGGAGATCGAGGCGTCGGCTTCTGCGATCAAACAGGCGATCTCGCTTCCGAATCTTTTCGCGGAGGGACTTTTCTCGCACTTTGCACGGGCGGACGAGGATCTTTCGGACGCGCCCGAGGGCGATCTGAATCGCATGCAGTACGAGCGCTTCATTGCAGTTGATTCGGCACTCCGTGCACGGGGCATTGCGCTTCCGATGCGCCACATCTGTAACGGTGTCGGCGCGATCCGATTTCCGGGGGAGTATCTCCTTGAGGGCGCACGTATCGGGCTTCCGCTCTACGGCGCGGGACTGCCCGAGCTTTCGGACGTTCTTCTTCCCGCAATGCGCCTCAGGACTGTCGTCGCACATCTGCATCCCCTGCTTCCCGGTGAGGGCGTCAGCTACGGCAGCACCTACCGCAGTAAGGAGGAGCGTACGCTTGCGACGCTTCCGGTCGGATACGCAGACGGACTCCTTCGTGCCTACCGCGACGGAGCGGTCGTCGTTCATACGAAAAATGGAGACGTCTCTGCACCGCTCGTCGGAAGGATCTGTATGGATCAATGCATGATCGACGTAACAGGCCTTGACGTTTCGGTCGGAGATACGGTCACCCTGATCGGGGACGTCCCGAACGGGACGCTAGAGACCGCCACGCGCGGCGGAACGATTGAACACGAGCTTTTCTGCATGATCAGCTCACGCGTACCGCGCGTACGGATATAAGTTTGTAACAGCGACTCGGAGCGCTTCTCCGAAAACTGTGAAAGGAAGTATAGAGTTATGAATCACTCCGCGATAAAGCGCGTGCTCTCTTTGACGCTTGCGATTCTACTTTTGTCGATCTCAATCTGCGGTGCAGTCTCCTGCGCCCGAGGTGAGGCGGGGAAGCGTGAGACCGAGATCACGTCCGTTCTGCTGAATAAATCAGGCGAAAAGGTCACGGTCAAGGCGACGCTTTCCGAGGATGACGCCGCGCAGTATAAGAGCGCGATGCTCTGCCTCTTTGCGCTCGAGCCCTTTGAAACGGTCGAAGCGCTTGAAAACGGACGCCTAAAGCCGATCGCAGAGAGCCACGGCTCGGAGCGTATGACCTTCTCGGTCGCATTTTCCCTTGACGGCGGGATGAGAGATCGCCTGACACAGCGGTTTTATCTCGCAAAGCGGGACGAGAACGGCGTGTATAAGGCGCTCACCGAGGGGAAGTATATCTCGAATCCCGAGGTGCTTGCATCGGGCGCGGGAAGCGCTTCTCCGAGTGCCCTGAAGGGACTTGCTCTTTCCATCAACGAGGACGTTTCGACGATGACACCCGCACACGCGGTGCTTGATCTTGCGATCGAGCGTTACCTTTACGCGTCTCCCGTCAAGGGGGACACGGTCACCCATTCGTACGCGGGCTCAACGCTTTCGCTCAGCCGGGACGCGATCGACGCGCTCGATGAGCAGATTGCCGCGCTGACGGCGCAGGGCTGTGCGATCTATTTTCGTCCGATCCTGACGGCGTCTCCCGATACGCTCGAGGCACTTTCCTGCATCGGCTACGTCGGTGCGCCCGACTCCCGCGCGTACGCTTTGAATTTTGAAGACCCGCAGGGAGCATTCTATTTGTCGGCGTTCTTCTCCTTCCTCGCGTCGCGTTACCCGAACACCGCGGGCGTGATTCCCGGCTATGCGCTGAACGATCCCCTCTACGCGGGGACGACGGCCGCAGACGTTGACGCACATGTCAAGGGCACGCTGACCCTGATGCGTGTGGTATATAACACCTTCCGCGCGTGGAATTCGTCCGTACAGGTCTATCTTCCCGTCAACAATCTTTATACGACGGACGGTGCGACGGGCAAGACCGGATGCGGAAGCCGCGAGTTCCTCGGTGCGTTTTCGGCACACGCGAGGGCGGTCGGGGATTTCGATTGGTCGGTCTACCTCACGATGGATATCCCGACCGACAGATCCGAGACCATCTACACGGAAAGTGGAACGGTGAACCGCGAGGGGGCGACCGAAAAGTATATTCTCCCGCAGACCTTCCCGCTTCTGCTTGAGCAGCTCTCCTCGGAGCAGCTTCTGTACGGCGGTGCGGCACGCGGCGTTATGTGGGGCCTCGCCGTTCCCGGAACGGAGGACTCCGAAAATCAGAGACTTTCGCTTCTTTATACGTATATGAAGGCACTCCTTCACAATAAGGACCGTGCAGCAAACGCTCCCGTGATCCGTGCCGTGATCTGGGAGACGTTGAACGACGAGGGAGACCGACTGACCGGTCTCGTCGCCGCCAACGGCAAGGAAAAGCCGGTCGGACGGCTGTTCGATGCGCTTGGAAGGAGCGATCTTTCCTCGGTGATCAGCACGGCAACCGCACAGTCAAGGCTCGGTACGCGCTACGACGAGATCTCCGAGATGCTGAAGAGCTGTGGGGAAAGTGTTACCTACTTCGAGGGGGAAGCGACCGGATCGGGGAAGATGCCCGAGCACGCAGTTTCGACGGTCCTCTACGGAGAAAATGACGCGTGGTCGTCTGAATTCCGCGTGTTGCCCGGTACGGGCGTTGTGTCGAGCTATCGGCAGTCGTACGATACGATGCCGATGCTCCTCGCGACCTTCAAGGGCGCGGTCGGATGCGGCGTTTATACAGAGTCACTTTACGGCGCAGATCTGAAGGACAGACAGATGCTCTCTCTGATGCTTACCGCAAAGCTGCCCGAGGGAATGACAAACGCCCCCGTGACTGTGATGCTTTCGGCTGAGCAGGACGGACGGACCTACCGCTACGAGGGAACGGGAACGGTTACGGATGGAACGTGGACCACGCTTTCGTGCGGACTAAAGGAATTTGCAGAAAAGATCGGCGACGGAACTGCGGTCACTCTGACCATTTCGCTCGTCGGAGTCGAGGCGTCTGAGGCGTCGCCCGTATCGCTCTATATCTCCCGCATCGAGCTCTTCGAAACGCGTGGATGGTTCGTGCGAGGCGGATGGATCCTCATCCTCGTCATCGTGATCGTCCTCCTCCTCGTTGCGGCGGTGATCTGGCTCTTCCGTACCTACGACATCAGATGGGTGCCGAGTCACGAAAAGGAAAAGACACCGAAGAATACGGGGCGCGGAAAAATGAACGCCTTCTTTGAATCGGTTGCCGCGATGCTCGCAAGGCTTCGCCCGAGCAAAAAGGCACACACGAGAATTATGGTCAAGCCCGACACCGCGGACCCGTCGAACAGACCAGGGGAGGGTCGCGCGAAGGAGCTCGATGCGGAGGAGGATTTCAGCATCGAGGAGGCGGAGGAGCTGTTCCACGGGGAGACCGACGATTATGCGGGAGCCGCATCTGCCGAGATCGTCACCGACGTTTTTGAGGTTGAAGGCGATCCGAGGAAGGGAAGCGGGCGATGAATAAAACGCTTCACTACGAAAACCGCGCCGATGAATATTACTGCAGAGACGCGCAGAGCAGAAAGAGTCCGATCGCCTGCCGCCCGCACCTGCATAAGCACCTCGAGCTCGTCTATATGCTTGAGGGGGACGTGACGGCGACGGTTGATGCGCGGGAATATGTGATCAAGGCGGGAGACGTGCTCCTCACCTTCCCCAATCAGGTCCACGCCTTTAAAAGCGACGGATCGGAGCGGTATCTGCTCTTTATCATCGACCCGAGCCTGATCCCCGAATACGAGGATCAGCTCGTGATGACGATTCCGCAAACGCCCGTTGTTCGGGGTATTTTGGAGCATAAGCCGCACGTGGATGCGCTTTTTCGGGCTCTCACGGATGTCTCGGGGAAGAAGGGACGGGAGAATCCCTACTGCGATTCGGTGCGGCGCGGATGCCTCCTTGCGCTGTTCGGCGAGATTTTCTCGGCGATGGCGCTTCAGCCCCCGCGCGGGACGGACGCGACGATCCTTCGGGGGATCATCGACTACTGTATGAGAAACTACACGTCGGATCTGTCGTTGGCGGTGCTGGAAGCCGAGCTCCACGTCAGCAGATATTACATCTCGCATCTGTTCTCCGAACGGATGAATGTTCGCTTTAACGATTACGTCAACTCGTTTCGCGTTTCGCTCGCGTGTCGCTATCTCGAGCAGAGCGGGAAATCGGTGACCGAGATCTCGTGCCTCGTCGGCTTTAACACTCTGCGCACCTTCAACCGAGCCTTCGTGAAGCAGGTCGGCGTTACGCCGAGCGCGTATAAGAAAAAGCTCGAAAACGGTGCGGTATCGGCGTCGATGCCGCTCTGACCCCCCTCTCCCTCTCTCTCTCTCTGTTTGTGGGGTGAAACCAAAAAGGACGGAAATGCATATGAAAAATCAGTACACCGTAAAGGTCCATCTCTCGGAGGAGCTGCTCCGAAAGCTCCTGTACGTTTCCGAAAAGGAAAAGCGTACGCCGAACAATCAATTTCTGTTTATGCTTCGGAATAATATTCAGTATTTCGAGCGCACAAAGGGAAAGATCACGCCGAAGGATCTCTCGGGCGTCGACATCACGCCGTACACCGAGGAAGACGGGGAATGACCCGAAAATCGCCCGAACGCCGAGGGAGCCTCGCGCTTCACGGGAAAAGAAGCCGAAAAACGAAAGGAAACCGCTCTTGCCCCTTGACTTTTCGGTGAGTTTATACTATAATAAAAACGTTAAGGTTTTTCACGAAAATATCAGGAGGATAACTATGAATCAGGAAAAACTCAGTATGCTGAAAGAAAAGGCAGCCGCGATCCGCATTGACGCGCTTACGGGCGTTCACGCTGCGGCTTCGGGCCATCCGGGCGGCTCGCTGTCGATCGCAGACATCATGACGTATCTCTATTTCTCGGAGATGAACGTTGACCCGAAGAACCCGAAGTGGGAGGACAGAGAC
>JAZSIN010000168.1:0-23619 GCA_045533845.1 Eubacteriales bacterium
GCCTCCGACTTTCTTCCTCAACAAGAAGCGCTCCTACCGCGAGCTCCCGATGCGCCTCGGCGAGACCTCGACCCTCTTCCGTAACGAGGAGTCGGGCGAGATGCACGGTCTCATCCGCGTCCGTCAGTTCACAATCTCCGAGGGTCACCTGATCCTGCGTCCCGAGCAGCTTGCAGAGGAATTCAAGGGCTGTCTTGATCTCGCGCGCTACTGCCTCGAAACGATCGGACTTTGGGACGAGTGCACCTTCCGTTTCTCGCAGTGGGATCCGAACCGCGAGGGCAAGTATGAGGGTACGGCAGAGCAGTGGGACGAGGCTCAGCGTATTATGGGCGAGCTCCTCGACGAGTGCCTCGGCGAAGGCAACTACGCGATCGGAATCGACGAGGCTGCCTTCTACGGACCGAAGCTCGACATTCAGTATAAGAACGTCTTCGGCAAGGAGGACACGATCGTTACGATCCAGGTCGATATGCTCCTCGCAAAGAAGTTCGGTATGGAGTACACCGACCGCGACAATACGATGAAGACCCCCTACATCATTCACCGCACGTCGCTCGGCTGCTACGAGAGAACGCTTGCTCTGATCCTCGAGAAGTATGCAGGCGCGCTTCCCGTATGGCTCTCCCCGACGCAGGTCACGGTCATTCCCGTCGTGCAGGACTACGCAGATTACGCCCGTGACGTCACGAAGACCCTTCAGGCGGCAGGCGTCCGCGCAGAGCTCGACGACCGTAACGAAAAGCTCGGCTACCGCATCCGCGAGGCTCAGCTCGAGAAGGTCCCCTATATGATCGTCGTCGGCGAAAACGAAATGAACGACAAGACCGTCACCGTCCGCGCACGCGTTGAGGGTGAGGGTGGATGCTTCCCGCTTTCCGAGTTCGTTGAAAAGATCGTAAACGAGATCGAAACGAAAAAGCACTAAATAAACGAACGGCACTGCTTCCCTCCTCCTTCAAGGAAGAGATTGGCAGTGCCGTTTCTCTTGACTTTCGCAGCATTTTCGTATATAATATAGAGGGATCTGAAAGGAACCGAATACCGTTTTATCAAAACAAGGAGGATATTCCAATGAAAAAAATCATTTGCAAGATCGAATACGATACCGACACATCTGAACTCGTAGCGAAGTATACGTGCGGTGAGCCCGGAGATCCCGCAGGATACGAGGAGGCGCTTTACGTTTCGCAAGGCGGAAAATACTTTCTCTACGTCAACGGAGGCCCCGATTCTCCTTATCCGAAGGAGGATATCAAAAGACTTGCACCCGCAAAGGCAACCGAATGGAAGACCGCGCATAATCTGTAATACAAAACGAAAAGGGCTGTACTCGGGCCCTTTTCTCATTTTCCCTTCCCCGAAGATCAAATATCAACAAAAAAGCACGCTTCTCCCCGAGCGCTTGATAAATGTTTGACAAACTTCGTTAAAATCTTATCAAATTTCGCTTTTGCTATTGACATTTTCCCCCGTTTATAGTAAAATAAGTATTGTATTCCGAACGGGATCCCTCCGTATTGCATGCACATACGGGGAAAGGATCGGGACATGACAGTTCGGTGAAAGGCAGTGATTCGATTATGATGTTTAACCGTAAGATCACCGTGATTGGCGCAGGAAGCGTCGGCTCGGCTACCGCGTATACCCTCGCCCTGAAGGGCGTCGCAAGCGAGATCGTTCTCGTCGATATCAACGAAAAGAAGGCAGAGGGTGAGGCGCTCGATATTTATCATGGAACACCTTTGATGGACGATCCCGTCGACGTTTACGCAGGGACCTACGCAGATGCCGCAGGCAGCAGTATCGTCGTCATAACCTCGGGTGTTCCCCGTAAGGCGGACCAGACCCGTCTTGAGCTGACGAAAACGAACGTCGACGTCTTAAAGGCGATCGCACCGAATATCACGAAGTATTGCCCCGACGCGACCTACCTGCTCGTTTCGAACCCCGTAGATATTCTGACCTATGCTTTCGTAAAGCTTTCCGGACTCCCTGATTCCCGTGTCATCGGAACGGGTACGCTTCTCGACACGGCACGTCTGCGCTCCTTCATCTCGCGCGCGTTCAACGTATCACAGAAGAGCGTTCACGCCTACGTCTTCGGAGAGCACGGTGATACCTCCTTTATCCCGTGGTCGATCAACAACATCTCGGGTATCGATCCCGTCACGAACAGCAACCTCTTCCTCTTCCAGAATGGGGAGACCCCGCCGAAGATCAACTGCGACCAGATCGAGGAGCACATCCGTACCTCGGGCGCAGAGATCATCCGTAAGAAGGGCTACACGAACTACGCGATCTCGACCGCTGTTCATACGGTCTGCGAGATGCTTTACTCGTCGAACAGCTCAATGCTGATGGTTTCGGCAATGCTGCACGGAGAATACGGTATCCACGACGTCTGCCTCTCCCTTCCCACCCTGCTCGGAAATGGCGGCGTACAAGGCCGCGTAATGCCGCAGCTTCTTCCCGACGAGAACGAGAAGCTGATAAAGAGCGCCGCCGCACTGAAGGCGGTCATAAAGGAGCTTTCTCTCTGATCTCAATTTTGAATTTATATAAAAAAGCGTACCGATCTTATGATCGATACGCTTTTTTTGATCCCGTGGGATCTGAAAGGCTTATCAGCCGAGCTTTGCGGTGTTGACCTTGATGCCGGGGCCCATGGTGGACGCTACGACACAGCTCTTGATATACTGACCCTTAGCGGCAGCAGGACGAGTCTTGATAACAGCGCCGACGAGTGCTTCGAAGTTCGCCTGGAGCTTCTCTGCACCGAAGGATGCCTTGCCGATCGGGCAGTGGATGATGTTGGTCTTGTCAAGACGGTACTCGACCTTACCTGCCTTAGCTTCCTTGACAGCCTTAGCAACGTCGGGGGTAACAGTACCTGCCTTCGGCGAAGGCATCAGGCCCTTAGGACCGAGAACCTTACCGAGACGGCCGACAACGCCCATCATATCGGGGCTTGCGATAACAACGTCGAATTCGAACCAGTTTTCCTTGAGGGTCTTCTCTGCGAGCTCCATACCGCCAACGTAATCAGCGCCCTCTGCCTCAGCAGCAGCAACCTTATCGCCCTTCGTGAAAACGAGAGTGCGAGCGGTCTTGCCGGTACCGTTGGGGAGAACGACTGCGCCTCTGACCTGCTGGTCAGCGTGGCGGGAGTCAACGCCGAGACGGATGTGAAGCTCGATGGTCTCATCGAACTTTGCCTTCGAAGTCTGGCATACGAGAGCAAGTGCCTCGTTTGCGTCGTAGACCTTATTCTTTTCAAGAAGCTTAGTGCTGTCGATATATTTCTTTCCCATTGTTCAGTCCTCCTTATTCTTCGCAGGTGATACCCATCGAGCGAGCGGTACCGCGAACCATGCTTTCAGCTGCCTCGAGGGAAGCTGCATTCAGGTCGGGCATCTTAACCTTTGCGATCTGGGTAACCTGATCCTTCGTGAGGTGAGCAACCTTCGTCTTGTTGGGCTTATCGGAAGCCGTCTCGATGCCTGCAGCCTTCTTGATGAGAACGGGAGCGGGCGGAGTCTTCGTGATGAAGGTGAAGGAACGGTCGGAGTAAACCGTGATAACGACGGGGATGATCATACCAATGTCGTTCTTGGTTCTCTCGTTAAATTCCTTGGTGAACACGGGAATTGCGACGCCGTATGCGCCGAGTGCGGGACCTACGGGGGGCTGAGGAGTAGCCTTACCTGCAGGAAGCTGGAGCTTAATATAACCCTGAATTTTCTTTGCCATAATTCTTATAACCTCCGTTGTGGTGATGATACGGGAAAACGAAAAATTTTTTCCCTCCCACTGATATCTGGCGGGAGTCTCCGTCCCTATGACGGAATCTCCTTGATCTGCCTGCGAACGAGATCTCGTTCGTTACCTGTCGGGCAGTCGACCGTGTGCGCCTCTCAGTCTACGCGACGGAGCTCGGCGGCATCAAGCTCGACCGGCATATCACGGCGACCCTTCTTAACGAGCACCGTAACAGTTTTGTAGTCCTCGGATATGGACTGAACGATACCGGAAAAGCCCTCGAACAGACCGGAGACGATATCGACGGTGTCGCCCTCCTTGAAGGAAAGCTCAACGCGCGTCTCTCCGATGTTCAGTGCCTCCACCTCTTCATCCGAAAGCGGGGTGGGGCGGGATCCGGGACCTACGAAGCCGGTCACTCCCGTGATTCCGCGGACTGCATGCCAGCTTTCGTCGTTCATGGTCATCTTGATCAGCACGTAGCTCGGAAATACCTTCTGCTCGGTCTCGATCTCCTGACCGTCCTTCATCTCACGGACGATCTCGACCGGGATGCGGACATCATAGATGAGGTGTCCGAGTGCGCGGTTTTCCACGATGCGCTCAAGACTTGTTTTTACCTTGTTTTCATATCCCGCGTAGGTGTGCGCCACATACCATCGGGGACCCAGGTTCATTTCGTCAAAATCACTCATGTTGTTCCTCTTAGAACAGTCCTGCGAGTGCGTTGAAGCCTCTCGAGAACACCCAGTCAAGCAGACCGATCACGATCGCGCAGACCACGATCACGATGATTACGACGAGCGTGCTCTTACGCACGGTCTTCCAAGGCGTCCAAACGACCTTCTTGCCTTCGCTCTTGCAGCTGCGGAAGAATCTCTTGCCACGCAGTGCAAACGGAACCTTTTCTCCATTCTTACCGGCATCGGGATCATCCTTTGCAGTGATGAACAGGATCGCCAGAATGAGAATTACGAGCAGAATAGCCGCGCCGATTCCGATCGAGATCCACTCGCCGACCGAAACGCCCTCGTCACCTGCGGTCGTCGTAACGGCTGCAGTGCTCGAAGAAGGCTTCGAGGTGGTATCAGCCGTACCGGTCGTACCTGCGGCAGTCGTGCCTGCGGTCGAGCCGGAGGGCTCGTCCTCAGATCCTGCAGGATCTTCAACGGAGCCGGTAGGTTCCTCAACGGTTCCGCTTACGTCCGAAGAGGGATCGGTAGCCTCGATCTCAAATGCGAACGCGGGAAGCGTCAGAGAAAAGAGAAGCGTAAGGGTGAGCAGAAGAGCGAGGAGTGTTTTCTTAAAATTCATTCCCGACATTGATCTTACCTCTTTCCGCTTACTTCGATTCTTTGTGAAGCGTGTGCTTGCGGCAGAACCGGCAATACTTGTTCATTTCCAGTCTGTCAGGATCGTTCTTCTTGTTCTTTTTGGTGTCGTAGTTGCGCTGCTTGCACTCGGTGCAGACAAGCGTTACCTTGACTCTTGCTTCATTTGCCATAGTTTTTGGTACCTCCCATTTCAAAAAATTAGGTTATGCGCGGTGTTCCCGCGCAAGAACCCGTGTACCTCCCTCTATATGGTGCAAAGCAGTGTGCTCAGATTCGGAAGGCCCCGAATTTTGGCGCTTTTGAGCAACACAAAAAAAGCTCTGCCCGCAGAGGTAGCATTAGTATATCACATTTCGTTTCTTTTGTCAAGAGTTATTTTTCATATTTTTATATTTTTTTCTAAGTTCCTCCGCATTCTTACAAAAAAAACAGGCGACAGGAGCCGCTCGGTCCCCGCCGCCTATTCGTTTCCTTCTGTTAACCGTACAGCGTTGCGATGACCTCTGCCGTACGCTCCATCCCGACGCGGGTGCTATTGATCATCAGGGTGTAGTTCTTTCTGTCGCCCCAATTCCGCCCCGTGTAGTACTTATAGTTTATGCTTCTCTTTTTGTCAGTATCCTTGATGAGACGCTCTGCCTCCTCGCGGCAGATCTCCTTCAGCTCCATCACGCGCTTGACCTTATCCTCGTGATCTCCCTGAATGAAGATATTCACAACGTTCGACTGTCTGCGCAGAATATAATCGGCGCTTCGTCCGACGATCACGCAGGGACCGTCCGCAGCGACCTCCATAATGACTCTGCGTTGGATATTCATGATGTAGTCCTCAATCGATTCTCCCGTCACACTGCGACCGACGAAGGAATAGGCAAAAATACTCTTCGAAGGTGCATATTCGGAAAGGCGCTCGACGTAGCTCTTGACAAGCCCACTCTCCTCGGCGATACGATCGATGATCTCCTTATCGTAAAACGGGATCCCGAGCTTCTGTGCAACAAGCTCTCCGATATAGAAGCCTCCGCTTCCGAACTCACGGCTGATGGTAATGACTTTATTCTTCATAATACACAGTTCCTTTCTCCTATAGTAGCGGTAATTGATTGTCGGTTATACATCAAAGCAAGCGGTCACCCGCCTTAAGCCCTCTTCCGTTTGCGAATGCGGTGGCATCCATTGGTTTTTTTCCCTCAGGAACGACACGTACAAGGAGCAGACTTCCCTCTCCGCACGCGACGAGGATCCCGGGGACACCGTTATCCGAAAGTGCGAGCACGGTCCCCGGTTCCTTCTCGGACGAGACACTTCCCTTTCGGGTCTCAAGAACCTTCAGAAGCCTTCCGTCAGGAAGTCGGAAGAACGCGAGCGGGATCGGCGACAGTCCTCTGACCGTATCGTGGAGCGCGGATGCACGCCCCGTGATGTCGAGCAGACAGTCCTCCTTCGTGATCTTCGCGGCGTAATTCGCCCTCGCTTCGTCCTGCTTCTCGCGGGGTGCTTCTTCCTTTTCAAGGAGCGTGATCGCTTCAAGGAGCGCGTCTGCACCGAGGACACCGAGCCCATCGTGTACGCATTCAAAATTATCATTTTCGCCGACCTTAAGGGTCTTCTTCAGAAGCATATCCCCCGTATCAAGTCCAACGTCCATATACATAATGGTGACACCCGTTTCGGTCTTTCCCTCCATCACGGCACGCTGCATCGGCGCCGCGCCCCGATACTCGGGCAAAAGTGAGCCGTGCACGTTGAGGCATCCGTAGCGGGGATAGTCGAGAATATAAGGCGGCAGGATCTTCCCGTACGCCGTTACGACGATGAGCTCGGGATCGAGCTTTCGAAGCGTTTCGAGAAATGCCTCCCCCTTCATCGTCTCGGGCTGATAGACGGGGATCGAAACGCTCTCCGCATACACCTTCACGGGCGGGGACGCCATCGCCTTTCCGCGCCCCTTCGGCTTATCGGGCTGTGTTACCACACCGATGACGTTGTGCCCGCTCTCCACGAGTGCGCGGAGCGAAAACAGCGCAAAATCGGGTGTTCCCATAAACAGGATCCGCATATTGGTCCCCCTTATCAGTTGTCGTATTCCTTCACCTTATCGACGAACAGGACACCGTCGAGGTGGTCGAGCTCGTGGCAAAACGCGCGTGCAAGCAGCTCCGAGCCACTATACTCGACCGTTTCACCCTTTCGATTCTGACACTGCACGGTAACGTGCATCGGACGTGAAACCTTTCCGTAGCGACCGGGGACTGAAAGACAGCCCTCAGAGCCGTACTGCTCACCCGCTCTTGCGATGATCCTCGGATTGATGAGCTCATAGACCTCGCCGGGCTCACATTCCACGACCGCAATGCGGCGGAGGATCCCGACCTGCGGCGCGGCGAGTCCAACGCCGTCCGCCTTTCGCATCGTTTCCTTCATATCGTCAAGCAGCTGTAGAATACGGGGGGTGATCTCGGTCACGGGTCGACAGGTCTTCCGAAGGACGGGATCCCCTTCCTTTACGATCTTCAAGTTAGCCATTTGTTTTCTGCCTTTCTTTTTTCATTCACGGAGCGCGGGGCTTTACAGCGTGGACGGATTGAAGTCCACCGAAAGCGAGACTCCGTCTCCCTTTTCTCCGCCCTCTGCGGCGTCAAGCACACGCGAGAAGAGCGTGCGCGAATCACGATTCAATTTACATTTCACAACGATCCGCATCCGGTATCGTCCCTCGGCGCGATAAACGGGCGCCTCGAACGGTCCGAACAGAATGACGGGAACCGCAGAGAATTCTCCCGCTGTCAGCTCCTCAACCTGCTTTCGGAGCGCGACCGAGCGGCGCATCACGGCGTTCTCGTCGGTTCCCGACAGCGTAAGAAGCACGATATCCACAAACGGCGGAAACAGAAGCGCCTTGCGCAGTCTGATCTCCCGCTCGTAAAACGACGGGTAGTCCTGACGGCAGGCGAGCTGTATCACCTCGCTGTCGGGATTGTTCGTCTGGATCACGGCAGTTCCCTTTTTCTCCCCTCGCCCCGCGCGTCCGATCACCTGGGTCAGCATCGCAAAGGTACGCTCCGAGGCGCGGTAATCGTCGAGATAGAGGGATGCGTCGGCATTCATCACTCCAACGAGCGTTACGAGTGGGAAATCGTGCCCCTTCGTAACCATCTGCGTTCCGAGTAAAAGATCGGCATCCTTCCTTCGGAATGCACCGAGAATCCTTTCATAGGAATCCTTCGTACCCGTTGTGTCGGTATCCATTCGGAGGAGCCTGATCGACGGAAACGCCATCTCGATCTCCTGCTCCACCCGCTGTGTACCGTAGCCGAGTCGAGCGAGATGCTGCGAGCCGCAGGAGGGGCACACTTCGGGAACAGGCTTCCGCATTCCGCAGAGGTGGCAAACGAGCTCCCCTCTGTCGTAGCCCTTCGTCGTAGTATGATAGGTGAGGGAAACGCTGCACCGTTCACACCGTATAACCTCTCCGCAGGTGCGGCAGGTCAGAAAATGATTGTATCCGCGGCGGTTGAGGAACAGGATCGCCTGCTCGTCGCGTAGCTTCGTCTCGGCAACGAGTCGCGCAAGAGAGGTGCTGAAGGGATTCTCCGTATTTCCGCCCTCCGCGCGCATATCGATGACCTCGACCGCGGGTAAGATCGCGTCTCCGTAACGCTTCGTCATCGTAAGAAGCGTATAGACACCGTCCTTTGCCTTTTTGTAGCTTTCGATCGACGGCGTCGCCGACGCGAGCATCAAAAGGGCTTTGTTATAATTACACCGAAACCGCGCCACGTCACGGGCGTGATATTTCGGGCTCATATCCGATTTATAGGTGTGCTCTTGCTCCTCGTCCATCACGATGAGACCGAGGGAGCGAACGGGCGCAAAGACCGCAGAGCGTGTTCCGATAACAAGATCGGCGTCGCCGCTCCGTAGCCGACGGTACGCGTCACATCGCTCACCCGCAGAAAGCCCCGAATGGATCACCGCAACGCGGCGCCCGTAGCGGGAACAGAAGATCTCCAGCGACTGCGGCGTCAATGCGATCTCGGGAAGCATAACGATCACGCCGCGTCCACTCTCGAGGACGTCGTCGATGAGGCGGAGCATAACTGAGGTCTTGCCGCTTCCCGTCACCCCGTGCAAAAGTGCTGCGCGCGGCTCTCCCGAGCGAAACAGCGAAACGAGCTCTCGGTATGCCTCGTTCTGACAGTCGTTCAGGACAATCTCGCGCACCTCGGCCTTCGGATCCACGTCTCGCACTCCGCGCCAAACGGTCTCACTTTCACACGAAAGGATTCCGCGCGAAACAAGCGCAGAAAGCTGTGCCTTCGTCCCGCCGTATTCCTCGACGAGCGTTTTTTCGGCGATCCGACCGTCTTTCGACAGAAAAGCATATAAAAGCCTTCTCTGCCCCTCCGAACCGATCTTGTGCGGAAGCCCCGCGCGCTTGAGGGTCAGCCCCTCGAGCTCCTCCATAGGGATCGCGGCGCTGTAATAACGCACCTCAACGACGCCGCTCGGTCTTCCCGCATCGGTCAGACCAGCAGGCACCATTGCGCGGACCGCGTCTCCCGTCGTACACAGCGTTTGCTCCTTGAGGAACGACACGAGCGCGAGCATTTCACCGTCGAGCGCGTTCTCGTCGGGAGAGACCGACAAAAGCGGCTTCACACGCTGCGCGTCGGTATGGTCCTTCACAGAAACGACGATTCCGCTTCTCCGCTGGTTCGACCGCCCGAACGGAACCGAAACGAACGATCCGACCCGAACGGCCTCCTCTTCACTCGGCGGGATGCTGTAATCGAATTCCCGATCCAGACTGTGCGGTGCGCTGAGCAGACAAACACCGGCGTATAGCTTCGACATACGGTGTCGCCTCCTCTCCCTTGACTCCTCGCATTTAAGCGCGCCGCTTATTTTCACTGTCAGAATAGGGGAAACCTACCATAAAAAGGCAAAGGTCTCCCCTATACGGTGTTATACGTTTTCTTCGGAAACGACCGCCTCTGCAGCCGCATCCTCTGCCGTATCTTCCTCTACGGCCTCGGATTCGGAAGCCGCGGGCGTCTCGTCCAGATCGTCAGGAAGCATATCGGGGATCTCGCTGAAGATCGGCTCGCGGACAGCCATCGCTGCAAGGCGCGCCTCCTCCTCAGCCATTTCCTCAGGCGTCATACGAACGATCGTGTACTGACCGTCCGACAGACGGGAAACTGCGGTCTTGACCGCCTTTTCGTCGCGGTATTCCGCGTCGATCATCGAAATGAGCGGACGGTCGGTATCCTTGTTGCCGGTCATCGAGCGCTCTGCCGCCTCACGCTGTCTCGTGTATTCACTCGTTACAATGCGCGCACACTTTGCAGTCGCAAGTGCAAGCTCGTAGCGATTGTATTCACCCTTCGTGAGATCGTTGATGGTAGGATAAAGCATAGTAAAAATCTCCTAAATCTATTTCTGTGTAAATTTTAAACAAGTTTTATGCCGGTCAGTCGGCAAAATACCGCTTCGCAATATCCGGATTTCTCCGAACCGCGCATTGCTCGGCACGTGCGATCGCAAGGATGCTTTCTGCCGCTTCCTCAGCTTTTCCGGTCTCATTGTAGACGACGTAGTCGTAACGATCGGCAAAGGGGAGCTCGTTCCGCGTCTGATCAAGACGCTTCGCGATGACCTCCTCGCTCTCGGTTCCGCGGGAGCGGAGGCGTCTCTCCTGCTCGGCAAAGCTCGGCGGGAGAAGCATGATCAAGACCGAATCGGGATATTTTTGGCGAATCTGCATCGCGCCGTCGACCTCGATCTCGAGCACGACGTGCTTCCCCTTGCTTCGGGTATCCTCAACGAAGGAACGAAGTGTTCCGTAATAATTTCCGCAGTAGGAGGTGTATTCAAGGACGCCGTTTTCGGCGATCAGCCCTTCAAACTCCTCGCGCGTGATAAAGTGATAATTCTTTCCGTCGATTTCGCCCTCACGCGGCATACGCGTGGTCGCGGAAACCGAATATTCAAAATGTTCGTCCTTCAGAACGTATGCATTCACAGTTCCCTTTCCGCTCGCGGAGGGACCCGAAATGACGATCAATAGACCCTTTTGCTGCTCCATCACTTGTTTCCCTCCTCATTTTCCTCATCCACGTCGCCGTGTCCGCTTTCGCCGCGGATGCGCGACGAGATCGTGTCGGTCTGAAGAGCGGAGAGGATCACGTGTCCCGAATCGAGCACAAGGACCGCACGGGTGCGGCGTCCGCAGGTCACGTCAATGGCACAGCCGCTGTCCTTAGCATCTTGAACGAGCCGCTTCACAGGGGCGGAATCGGGGCTCGCGATCGCAACGATGCGCTCGGCACAGACCATATTTCCAAATCCGACGCTGAAAAATTTCATACCTGATTCCTTTTACAAAAACTTATTCGAGGTTCTGCACCTGCTCGCGGATCTTCTCAAGCTCGGTCTTGATGTTCACGACGAGCTTAGCAATTCCCGCGTCCGAACACTTCGATCCGACGGTATTGACCTCGCGGTTGATCTCCTGCAGGAGGAAATCGAGCTTTCTGCCCGCAGGCTCACTCGACGCCGCGATCTCCTCAAAGGTTCTGAAATGCGAGGACAGGCGTACAAGCTCCTCGTCGATCGCAACGCGATCGGCAAAGATCGCGCACTCGGTCAAAATACGGGTCTCATCCGCCTTTACGCCGTGGCTGTCAAGCACCTGGCGAAGCCGCTCCTCGAGCCGCTCGCGGTACGCGCGGAGCACCTCGCATTCACGCGCCTTGATCTCGAGGACCATAGACTCGACGAAGGCGAGCTTTTCTCTGAGATCCTGTTCAAGCCGCGCACCCTCACGGGCTCTTCCTTCAAGAAAGGCGGCAACTGCACCATCGAGTGCGGGGCGGAGGATCTCGAAATAATCAACTTCCGCTCCGGAGTCATCCGCCTCATTCTGCGCATCGGTCGAGAAGATCTGCGCATTCCGCGCGACCGACATCACCGAAATATCGTCCGCGAGAGCGTAGCGGTCGCGGAGCGTATAAAGCGCCTTCAGATATGCCTCGAGATATTCGCTGTCGAGACCGATCGCAGGGGCTGCCTCGACAAGCTCATTTACGGAAACCGAAAGATCGACCTTTCCGCGGCTGATCCCGCTTTCCTTCAGATAGGACTTGATCTTCTCCTCGGTAACGTTATAGCGGCGCGGAATACGAGCAGATACGTCAAGAAATCGGCTGTTGACCGATCGGATTTCAACCGTGATCTCACGCTCCGTCGTTTCAAGCTGAAAGCGACCGAAGGAGGTCATACTTTTCATCATACTCCGTCCTCCCGAAAATTTGCATATATATTGATTGTAACGCAAAATCCTTGTTTTGTCAAGAGGATTTTGCGAAAAGCAAAAAAATATTCACAGTATATAAGATTGATCATCACCGTCTTAGCGATCTCCCGCAGTACGAAAGCGAAAAAGCCTCCCTCGAGGAGCTCACAAATTCCACGTTCCGCTTGTCAGCAGTCACGAAATCCTTTCGCAGATTATGATAGCAAAAAAGAAGCGCCTCGCGGAAAGCGAGACGCTCTTTTCGAGTCGGTCAAATCTCGGAGAGATCCGATCAGACTACTTTTTTCTTTTTGAGTACCACGATGGTCACAACAGCAGCGCCTGCAACCACTACGGCGGTAACGACCGCGGTAATGACGATCAGGAACAGGCTGTTGTCAGCGGGCAGAGCCTCGGTGACCTTATCACCGCAGACCGAGCAGGTCTTTGCCTGATAGCCCTTTTCAGCGGGAACAAACTCACCGTAGGTGTGCGCGATCTTTGCGACCTCGTTCTGCTTAACAAAGACCTCGTTACAGGTCGAGCAGTGAGAGCCCTCAGTATAACCGACCTTCGAACAAGTAGGAGCGACAGCGGGATCAGTAACGACCGTATGATGCTCATCACTCTTTTCTACCGCCACAAGCTGAGGCATAATGACAGCATCGCAGACCGAGCACTTCGAGCCCTCGGTAAGCCCGTCCTGCATACAGGAAACGGGAACGGAGGGTACGACAACGGGCTTGTGTCCGAGAGCAACCGTTCCGTCGCCGAGCGAGACCTTTTCACTGCAAACAGTGCAGGTGTAGATCTTCTGACCGCCGTTCAGGCAATCAGCGGGAACAGTCGTAAAGGTATCACCAAGCGTGTGGATCTTAACAGGAACTGCGGTTGCAGTTGCAGAGCCATTGTAGGAGATGTTAACCTTGTCAACACCCTCCTCAGACCAGGATCCGTCTGCCTTGATGTAGATCACGTCGTTCGTCTTCATGTCGAGCTTGATCTCGGCATTGCCGTGCTTCAGAACATTGAAGGAGCAGGTGAAGATCTTACCGGTTGTGTTGAAGTTGCCGGCACTCGAATATGCGGTGTAGCCGACCTTTCCGTCATTGTGATTGATCGAAACCGTTTCGGTTACCGTGCTCGGAAGAAGCTCCGAGGAGGACCACTTGAGCGTGTTATCAGCATTGATAACAGGGCTCAGATAGGTAGGATTATAGAGAACGTCAAAGTGCGCGAGCACTACACCCGGGTTTGACTTGATCGTTACACTGACCGTTACGGTATCGTCCTCAGTCACGATACATACATTATCGGACAAAGCAGTAGAGGATGAAACCTCTACTGCCATGTCAAGAACGGTCCCGTCCTCGGCAGATACGACCGTACCTGCCGAGAGCAGTGCCAGTATAACAACCAGAAGCGATATAAGAATTCGTTTCGGTTGCATTTTTTACCTCGTGTTCAGATTGAACTTAGACGTGTAGGGTGGATAAGACTTACGCGCCGGTTGCACCGAGAAGTGCATTTCTCATTGCAGCATAGTCGGTCGCAGTAACCTCGCCGTCCTGATTCATATCAGCAGCAGAGTTGTAATCCTCCTCGGTAGCACCGATGATGTAGAGCATAAGCTCCTTAGCGTCATCGATGTCGAGTTCGCCGTCGAGAACGATCTCGCCGGATACAGCAGTTACCTCGATGGAAGCTGCAGCGTAGACGTAGGTGTCGTAGTCCATTTCCTCAACGATGGAAGCGCCAATCTTGTTCTGATCCTTGTCGTTGACCTCGCAGATCGAGCCGGCGCTAACCGAAACGATGTCGCCAAGGTTCGCATTCTTCAGAGAGAACTGAAGCGTTACGAGCTCTGCCTCGCCGTCGAGGTTGACGTTCTCGAGAGCAGTAGCAGTGGGCGTGGTAGCAGTTGCAAAGATGGTGATCGTCTTGGTTGCCTCGTTTACGTGAACGGTAACCTCGCCGTTAGCGAAGTTTGCGCCCTTCGAAACGATGCCGGTGTAATCCATCGAACCGGTGTAGGTGAGCTCAACGCGGATACCCCAAACGTCGAGATCGGAAGCGTTGGTGCTGACAACAACGTTTACCTTACCGTTGTCGGGAAGCGCGTAGCCGGGCTTAACGCCGTTCTCAAGGTCGACCTTGATCTCAAGACCTGCGAGTGCAGGGATCTCAAGCTCTTCCTTCTCGCCACAGGTTGCACATACTCTAACCTTCAGACCAGCCTCAATGGTGGTAGCGGGCTTAATGACCTCCCATTCGCCCCAAGCGAGGTGCTCGGTGGAGAGGACAGCGCCCTTACCGGTCATGAAGTGGTAACCGCAGTGTGCGCAGACTACGAGCGTGTAGCTGTACTCCTTGCAGGTTGCGGGAACGCGGGTAACGTGCCATTCGTGAGCGCCCTGAGCGAGCTTCTCATCCTGAGGAATAACGATTACTTCGCCTTCCTCCAGACCAACGAAGGTGTCCTCGTCGTCATCGTGGTTGCCGTCGCACTCGAACTCGATGGTGATCTCCTCACCCTCAGCGTCGGTGTACTTGAATTCGCCTGCCTTGCAGACAACGCACTCACGATCCTCAACGGTATCGGTGCAGATGCCGTAGAACTTCTCGCCTGCTGCATTTACGTGAGCAGCCTTTTCAATGATCTCCTGCTTAACAAGAGTCTCACCACAGACGGAGCAGATCTCACCGTCGGTCAGACCGGTGTAGCAGCAGGTAGCATCGAAGCCTTCAACCTTCTCTGCCTTGTGGCCGCCGAGGTCGGGCTCATACTTAATGATCTGTTCAGCGTCACAGCGTGCACACTGCTGCCATTCGTAGCCCCATTCGGTGCAGTTGGGCTCGCGAGTGCCGTAGGGACCGGTGACGGTCTCCCAATCGTGGCCGAGTGCATCGTAGCCTCTGTCGGACTCGGGAGTAACGATCGTGTTGCAGAGGAGGCACTTCGCACCTGCGCTGTGGCCGTCCTCAGTACAGGTGGGGAGAAGCTCCTCGCTGTACGAAATCTTATCTTCGGGATGCTCGCCATCCTCGGTCAGCTTGCTGACAACAGTGTCAGCTGCAGTGATTGCAGTAGTGCCCTCAGCGTCAGCGAAGAGCGCGCCGCATGCACATGCGTAGTGTGCCTTCTTACCGTCCTTCACACAGGTAGCCTTGACAGCCTTAACCTCGGTGAGAACGTGACCTGCACCCTCGCCTGCAGTGTACTGAGTACCTGCAACGACGTAGTCCTGGTCATCAACGGTCCAGATCTTGTTACAAACGTTACACTTGTAACGAACGATATCGAAGGTCGTGCAGTCGCCGATGATAACATCGAGGACAGCAACGGAGGTGTGGTGATCGGGGTTGTTCTCGTCGAACTCGGTGGGCTCAACGAAATCAGGGCTGACTTCGCCGCAGTTCTTACACTTGATGATGGTGTAGCCGGGCTTTCTCTTCGAGCAGTCAGGGGTGACCTTGCTCTGCGTGTAGCTGTGGCTCAGCTTAGCAGCAGTCTCAACCTGAACGGGCTTTGCACAGCCCTCGTGCTTACACTGATAGTTGGTGTAGCCGGGAGTGGTGCAGGTAGCAGGCGTAGTGCCGAGCACAACGGTGCCTGCCTCGTGGTCGAGTGCCTCGACCTCAACGCTGTGATCAAGAAGCTTCTCGCAACGCGAGCAGATAATATCCTTCAGACCATCGGTCTCGCAGGTTACGGGAACGATCCACTTGTCAACAGGAGCATGCGCGTCAGCGATAGGCTCGACAACGTCGTACCAACCGGATCCGTCGCCCTCATCCTCTTCAGAGCCGTAGCCCTCGTCAGCCTTGGTGAGGTCGATTGCTTCGCAGACCTTGCAGACGTCAACGCTGTAGCCCTGCGTGTTGCAGTTAGCCTCAACGGTCTTAGTCTCGAAGTCGTGCTCAGCAGCGATCCAAACAGTCTTAACCGCCTTGCGGTCTACGACCGTGTAGGAAACCTCATCCTCTACGTCCTCATCTCTGCCCTCGGTAAGACCGTCGCAGTTGGGATTCAGACAGGTGTACACATCAGAACCGGGAGCGAGGCTGTCGCCGCAGTCGGGGTCCGTGTGAACGGGTGCGCTCCAGTAGTGGCCGATCCACGATACGGGAGTCTCCTCTGCACCACAGGTGGTGCAAGCGTAGCGGTAAGAGGTGGTCTCGGTCGAGCAGTCCCCGCCCCAAACCATGTAGATGTAGTCACCGTTTCTATTATAGGTAGGATCAACATTCTCAAACTCGCCGGTCCAAGCATAGTAGGTAACGTCCTCATCCTCTTCCTCGTCACCCTCTGCAACAGCAGCGGCAGCGGTAAGAGCAGCATCCTCGCCCTCAATGGCGTATGCGGGAACGGTTACGGTTACGGTAATCGGCTCAGCGTCTACTACGTTGATCACGTAGGTGTACTCAGTGCCTGCAGTCACGCCATTTGCAAGTGCGTCGAAGATTGCGATCTCTTCAGCGGTTAGGCCTTCCTCAGCAACCTCGTAGGTTCTGTACTGATAGTTGTGACCGGTGGGAGCGAGGGTTACAGGCTCATCGATGATCTCCTCGCACATAATGCAGACCTTGTAAGCCTTGCCCTCTTCAGTGCAGGTAGGAAGCTCAACGACCCACTCGTTCGAAGCGATGCAATCGATTACGTCGATCGTCTCGTAGGGCTCGAAGGTGCAGCCCGCATCCGAGCAGCTCTCGTGCGTGCAGTCCTTCGTGGTGCAGTGAGCGCCGGCTCTTACGTAGTGCTCGCAATCAGCGTCGTCGCATGCAACGAAGCCGCAATCCTCCGTGTTGTGAGCGCAGCCGGGAACGGTGCAATCAACAGCGGTGCAGCCCGTTGCCTTAACAACGTGCTCAACCTTGCCGCAGACAACACACTTTGCGCCCGCCTGAGCGCCTGCAACAGTGCAGGAAGGATACTGCTTTGCATCGATCTGCCACCAGCAGTAGGTACCGTCATCATTCTTGTCCTGGTAAACGTCAACCGTCTTGGTTGCGCCGCAGAACTCACAGGTGAACTTTGCAGAACCCTTGGTAAGGGTCGTGGGATTCTTGTGGGTGGGAGCCTTCAGAAGCTCAGGCTCACCCCAGAAGTGCTTGTCATCGGGAATGTCCTTGATGGTTACGCCGCAGACGTCGCACACAAGACCCTCTTCACAGTTATCACCGTTCTTGTAAACGGGAGTGTGGCCGGTTGCCTTGAAGTCCTCGTCATCCTCTGCGTCAAAAACGACCTCGTCGCCGCAGTTCAGGCAGACCTTCTTGTAGAATCCGTCAGCAACACAGGTAGGAGCCTGCTGTACGGTCTGGTAGTTGTGGCCGCCCTTCGAGGGAACGATGTCGTCCGCGAAGTAAACGCCACAGTCGTTACACTGGTAAGTGGTGTAGCCCTGCTCACCGCACGATGCCTCATGAGGCTCGCCGATCTGCTTGTAGGAGCAGTTCGTCTTCGTGTGGATCTCGGGGCATCCCTCGCCCTCTGCTGCGAATGCGGGTACCATGCAAGATACGCACATCAGCGCAACCAGAAGAAGCGCAGAGATTCTTCTCATTCTCTGTTTCATTTGATTGATTACCTCCAATTCTTTGTTAAACAGAAAGATAAAAGATGAAAACAAAATCGAGCAGTGCGAGGAGCGCGCAATGACAGCATCACCCATCGCACACATCGCCGGAAGCCCATAAAGCCGTTCCAAGGCCGCCAAGCACTGTCGTCACAGCACCAAAACAGCTCTCAAACCGCTACCACAAGCCTCTTTTTCTCAATTTTTTTCAAGTAAAGCCACGAAGGGCACAGAGAGCCCAACATAACTTTTTCTGTATTCTAACACATTTTTTTCCGTATGTCAAGGCTTCCACGGAAAATTTTTTTATTTTTTTCTCAAATTGCGCTTTTTCTTTGGGGCATTTTCCATATTTTTCCTTTTCCACTATTTAATGTCATACGCTCCCGAGCTTTCCTTATTCTATACGCGATACGCGCGCGCAGCGAGGCGCTCCTCGCTGCCCGTTCACCGTTCAAAACGGATCATAGAGCGCAAAAGTCGCAAACGAACGATTTTCTTCCTAATTATAATATGTATATATACACCCGTTTGCCCCTTTACTTTTCACCCATAGAGAAGCCGAAAACAGAGGCATTCTCACGCATATTTAATCGGTTATTTTGTTTTTTTATCGGTTTGGTTGTTTTTTCTTTCGCTTGAACCACGCCTGTTCCGCCGGACACTCCCGCCCCGTTCCGTCTCAGCCCCCCCTCCTCCCTCAAAAAGGACGCAAACGCGCCGCCCGAGGAAGAAAAAAAGCACAGAATCCGCCGAAATTTTCGCAGAAGCTTTCAAAAACCTCTTGCCAAACCCAAAAAAATGTGTTATAATATAGGTAAGTTTACAGAGCCGCCAAAGCAAGGACGGTCAAAACAACACGCAGTGACGCGCAAGCCTGCGTGCATCAATCATTACACGGAGGATTTTTTACTATGAGCGCAATCACCGCCGGAGATTTCAGAAACGGTCTGACCTTCGAGATGGAAGGAAAGGTTTTCCAGGTCGTTGAATTCCAGCACGTCAAGCCCGGAAAGGGCGCAGCTTTCGTCCGCACCAAGATGAAGAATGTTATCACCGGTACCGTTACCGAGCAGAGCTTTAACCCCACCGCAAAGTTTGAGACTGCTTACATCGAGCGTAAGGAGATGCAGTACTCCTACACCGACGGCGACCTCTACTACTTCATGGATATGGAGTCGTTCGAAATGCTTCCCATCAACGTAAGCCAGATTCAGGACAAGATGGGCTTTGTCAAGGAAGAGGATATGGTCAAGATCATTTCCTGGAAGGGAAACGTTTTCGATATCGAGCCTCCTACGTTTGTTGAGCTCGAGGTCACTCAGACCGACCCCGGCTTTGCAGGCAACACCGCGACCAACACGCTGAAGCCCGCAACGCTCGAGACCGGCGCAGAGGTCAAGGTCCCGCTCTTCGTCAACATCGGCGATAAGATCAAGATCGACACCCGTACGGGCGAATACCTCTCCCGCGCGTAATTCAACCGCATACCGCCTGAGGGACGACAGGAGCCGGACTTTCGTCCGCGTTTTCGGTCGTCCCCTCGCATTTTCATAAGAAGAAAGGATCATAGCTATGACACTCACCGAAAAAGCAGCATACCTGAAGGGACTCGCAGAGGGTCTCACCTTCGAAAAGGACAGCGCAGAGGGCAAGCTTCTTCTCGCGCTCGTTGACCTTTGCTCCGAAATGGCAGAGGAGGTCGCGCGCATCGACGAGGACGTCGAGTACGTCAGCGACTACTGCGAGGAGCTCGACGAGGATCTCGGCTACGTCGAGGAGCTTCTCGTTGAGGACGACGAGGATTTCGACGACGAGTTCGAGGACGAGGAGTTTTACGAGATCGAATGTCCCCACTGCGGCGAGATCATCGAATTTGACGCGTCGATCGAGCCCGAGGAGCTGACCTGTCCCGCTTGCCACGAGGCGATCGCGACCGAGCTTCCCGAGGGCGAAGAATAATCTACGAACATCGGGCGTATCCCGCACGGAAGGATCGGCGGCTTGGCTTTCCGCCGCGCCGCATCCCAAGGCGGATACGCTCGTTCCTTTTACTTTCGGAGTTTTTATGGAAAACGAACAGCAAAAAGGACCGCGCGCGCTTGCGCTCGAGTCCCTTCTTCGCATCGAAAAGACGAAAAGCTACGCCAATCTGTCGCTCGACGCCGCCTTGAAGCAGAATCCGCTCGAGGCAGCCGATCGGCGGCTTTTTACCGCGCTCGTTTACGGCGTGATCGAGCGGAAGCTCACGCTCGACCATATCGTCGCGCGCGTTTCGAGCCGACCGCTTGACGCCCTCGACGCGAAGGTGCTGATGATCCTGCGACTCGGACTCTATCAGCTACGCTTTCTCGACCGCATCCCGCCACACGCCGCCGTGAACGAGAGTGTTTCGCTCGCTCCGCGCGCGTCGCGCGGGTTCGTCAATGCCTGTCTCAGAGAGTACTTGCGAAAAAAAGACGGCATCCTGTTCCCCGACCGCCTCTCCGAGCCGCTTCGTTATCTTTCGGTCGCCTTTTCGCTTCCCGAGGAGCTTGCAGAGCGCTTTCTCCTCGAATTCGGGCTTGACCGCGCGGAGCGTATGCTAACCGCGTTTTTCGACACCTCCGCCCTCACGATCGCGGTGAATACGCTGAAACACACGCGCGACGCCTACCTCGAGATCTTAAAAGGCGCGGGAATAGACGCGTCCCCCACGCGCTACGCGCCGAACGGCATTACGATATCGACCCCCATCCCGATCGAGACGCTTCCCGAGTTCGAGGACGGCGCGTTTTACGTGCAGGACGAAGCAAGCCAGATCTGTGTTGAGGCGCTCGGCGCACTTCCCGGGGAGACGGTCATCGACACCTGCTCCTGCCCCGGGTCAAAAAGCTTCGGCTCGGCGATCCGCATGCAGAACTGCGGTGCAGTATATTCATTCGACCTGCACGAGAACAAGCTCTCGCTCGTCAGAAGAAGCGCAGAGCGACTCGGGATCCCGATCCTCACAGTGCGCAAACAGGACGGACGGGAGTTCGTCCCCGCACTCAGGGAAAGCGCCGTCCGCGTGCTTTGCGACGTCCCCTGCTCGGGCTATGGCGTGCTCGGCAAAAAGCCCGACATCCGCTACAAGTCCCTGAAGGACGCAGACCGCCTCCCCGAGATCCAGTACGCGATCCTCGACAACTCCATGCAGTACGTAAAGAAGGGCGGCGTGCTCGTCTATTCGACCTGCACGATCTTTTCCGCCGAAAACCGAAAAAACGTCGAGCGTTTTCTCGCAAAGCACCCCGATTTCACCCTCGAAGGCTTCTCGGTCGGTCAACTTGAAAGCAAGGATGGCATCCTCGCCCTCTCGCCCGACACGCACGGAACTGACGGATTTTTCGTCGCGCGCTTCCGCAGAAGCCTCTGATCCCCACGCCCGAAAGGAGTCTTATGAACGAAACAGCAGCACGCCCTGAGACGGGCAAAAAGGACAAAGTAAATCTCCGTTCTCTCCTTCCGCAGGAGCTCGAGGCGCTTCTTCTTTCGATCGGAGAACCAAAATACCGCGCAAAGCAGATCTTCCCCGAGCTTCAGAGGGGAAAGTCCCTCGAGGAGATCACGAGCATCGGTAAAAAAACGCGTGCGGCACTCGCCACAGTCTCCGAGTGGTATCTGCCCGTTCCCGAGCGAAAGCTCGTATCCAAGCTCGACGGAACCGTGAAATACCTCTTCCGCCTTTCGGACGGCAACTGCGTCGAGAGCGTCGTCATGCGCTACGAGCACGGAAGCACGATCTGCATCTCATCGCAGGTCGGATGCCGCATGGGATGCCGCTTTTGCGCTTCGACGATCGGCGGCCGCGTGCGAAATCTCACCCCCGACGAGCTCGTCGGACAGGTCATCGCCGCCGAAAAAGACCTTTCGGAGCGCATTTCCAACATCGTGATGATGGGCATCGGCGAGCCGCTTGACAACTACGACAACGTGATCAAATTCCCCCGTCTCGTCAACCACGAGAGCGGCCTCAATATCGGATACCGCCACATTTCTCTCTCGACCTGCGGACTTTGTGACAAGATCCGCGCGCTCGCAGAGGAAAATATGCCGATCACGCTGTCGATCTCCCTCCACGCGCCCGACGACGAGACGCGCTCGGAGATTATGCCGATCAACAAAAAATACGGTGTCGACGAGCTGCTCTCGACCTGTCGCGACTACTATAAGAAAACAAACCGCCGCATCTCCTTCGAGTACACGCTGATCTCAGGCAAAAACGATTCCGAGGAGAACGCCAGGAAGCTCGCGAAAAAGCTGAACCGTTCTCTCCGCACGCGTGAAGAAACGATGCCGATCCACGTCAATCTCATTCCCGTGAACGAGGTCGAGGAGACAGGCTTCGTGCGCTCGAATAAGCAAGCAATCGCGCGGTTCGCGGCAGTTCTCGAGGAAAACGGGATCCGTGCAACCGTCAGACGGAAGCTCGGCTCAGACATTAACGCCTCCTGCGGCCAGCTCAGACGCGAAAGCATGAAGAATACGGACTGATCCGCCTCAAATTCCCTTTCGCTTTTCCTTAAGGCAGCGACTCCTCTCGGATATACTATCTCCTTGAGAGGACCTTTCCTCGAAAGGAGATGCCATGAAGAACGCGACCACCAACCCAAGAAGATCCCGATACAGACGCCTTTTGATCCTTTTATCCATCATTGCCGCCTTTTCGGTCCTTTTCTGCCTTTTTCTCGTATACCACCTCTTTTTCTCGGATCTTTTCCGAGAAAGCCGCGTGCTGACCGTCCCCGACCTCGTCGGCGTCGTCCTCCGGGACGATCTGCCACACGAGATAACGGATTTTCAGACCGTCCGCATCGGCACCTACAGCGACGCCCCCGCCGGAACGGTTCTGTCGCAGTCTCCCGCCGCAGGAAGCAGACGGAAAGCCGCCAAGGAAGGAGCGTACGTCACCCTTACGCTGTACGTCAGCAAGGGGCGCGAGTCCGTTTCCGTCCCCGATGTGGTCGAGCTCCCCCTCGAAAAAGGCGTATCCAAGCTGATCACAAGCGGCTTTTCCTACGAGATCGAGGAACGCTTCAGCGCCGTAAGAAGCGGAACGATCCTCTCGCAGAGCGTTGCACCGAATACCCTCTCGAGGAAGGGAGAAACGATCCACCTGACGGTCAGTCGCGGCGAAGCGAACCCGATGCTGCGCGTTCCGCCTCTTTTCGGGCTCACCTTAACAGAGGCAAGAAGTCTGCTCGAGGCAAACGAGCTCCGCGTCGGACCTATCACGTACCGCGAAACAGAAAACAGCCGCGAGGAGGTGCTCGTGCAGCTCCCCCTTCACGGCACGCGCGTACCGCGCGGCACGGCGATCGCCCTGACGGTTGCACAGCCCCGCCCATACGCCCCCCGCAGTAACGGGGAAAACGCATCCCCAAGCGATCCGACGGACGCGGAGAGCGGAAGTCTATCAGGAACTAATTCGGGGAAGACCACAGCGCCCCCCGACGAAAACAAGCTCGAAGACCTGCTCGACCGCCTTTTCGGGCGTCAATACGGACAATAATTCTCACAACAAAGTATAAAATCAACTAAAGCGAGAGAAATATGAACGAACAGACCCTTTGCGGAAAGATCCTTGAGGGCGTCGGCGGGAAGTACACCGTCGAGATCAACG
>JAZSIN010000128.1:0-7223 GCA_045533845.1 Eubacteriales bacterium
GACCTTGAAAAGGAGGGCGAGGAGCACCTCGTTTCGCGGAACAGGCTTCCTGAGGTCGAGCTCTTCAAGGCGGTACATCACGCCCCCTCCGCCGCCTCGACCGACGAGCTTCTCTCGATCATCCGCCCCCGCTACGTAGCGGTCTGCTGCTGCTGCGGAAGCCCCGAGTACACGAAGAACAATGCGAATTAGCTCTCCTCGCAGGCATTCATCGATCGCATTGCGGCCTACACGAAAAACGTGTACGTCACGACCCTTTCGGTCGACTATGAAAGCTCCGTATTCACCTCGATGAATGGCAACATTGTCTTCTATGTGAAGGACGAGACCCTGTCGGTCTCCTGCAGTAACAGCAACACACCGCTTTATGAAAGCGAATGGTTCAAATCGGCGCGCACCTGCCCCGATGCCTGGAAGGCGGCAAGCTGATCGCAAGGTTAATATGTAAACAAAAAGCCCGTTTCACGAAATCGTGAAGCGGGCGTTCATTTTGTTTTATCAGTAGTAGTAATTCAGAGAGACCGATTTGATGTCCACGGACGCGAGGAGATCCTCGTCGACCTTGACCTTATCCTTATACTTGTCGGTCTCCTTCAGGAAGAGATAATCCGAGATCGAGGACGAGAACTCCTTGAACCAGATCTCGTTCTCCTTATCGGCGTACGCGCCCTCGGGGCAATCGTACTTCATGATGAGGTGGTAGCCGTGCGTCGATTCGATGAGGCGCGTTTCCCCGATCTTCATCTCGGCAAGTGCCTCGGAAATATCGGTCAGATATTCGTATCCGTAGCTGCCGTTCTTTTTCAGGAAGTAGCCGTTTTCGTACTCCTCGATCCCGTCGGTATCCTCGCTGTATTCGTGCATCAGGTCCTCGAATTCCTCGACGTCTCCCTCCTCGATCTGCGACTCCAGAAGCTCGATGTTTACCTTGATCTTCTCAAGCTCCTCCTTAGAGTAGTCCTCGGTCTTGTAGTTCCCCTTACTATCCGAAACGTGCATCGGCGTTCCCTTTTCGGTGTTGTAGAGGATCTTCCCCTCCGCATCGAAGAAAATTTCGTCACCGTTCTTGTCCTTGATGACGTTTCCGTCCTTGTCGGTCTTCGTGACGCCGTTTTTCGTATCATAGAGGTAGGTCTTCCCGTCGTCATCGAAGTAGATCGTGTTGCCGTAGGCATCCTTTTCGTAAACGTAACGGTAGGATGCAAGGAAGATCTGCTTGAAGCAGACGTAATTCTCCTGCATATATTCTTCCTTTACGTTCGCTCCGATCTTGCTTGCCCCTTCGCCGTAGAGATAGGTACGGAGATAGTCGACCTTTGCCTCGGTGATGTAAAATTCGCGGAGCATCTCGTAGCTCATACCGTACTGCGAGAGGAGCTGATTGAGCTGTGCCATCGAGCCGTCTCCGTCGGTACCATTCAGCAGTCCGTCCATTTCTTTATCGATCTTCTCGATCGCGGATTTCGGAAGCTCAAGTTCGTTTTCCTCGAAAAGGTCGAGTGCAATCGCATAGGTCTTCGCGGTGTCGAGGACCTGCGCGGTAAAGTAATCGTTATAGGTCGTTCCGTCAAGACCGATCGTAGTATCCCAGAAGCTATCCTTTGCGGCGTTATTATTCACGCGCGCGACCGTTCCCTTCATACGGGAGAGGAGCAGCTCGTACTCGTTGACGGTGATCGCACCCGAGCCGTAGGTAATCATCTTTTTCCCCTTTGCCCCCGAGCACGATGCGAGGACGGAGAGGACGCAGAGGAGGAGGAGCGTCAGAGAAAGCACCCGAAGAAGGAGCTTCGATTTGTCATTCTTTTTCATAGCAAAATTCCTTTATCAATCAGAGTCAAAAAGATTATAGCACACATTTATGCAAAAAGCCAGAACTATTTTTGCACATTTTCGAGATATTTTTGTAACAAATTGTAAATAAGCTTCAGAACGTCATCCTTTTCAGACAGCTTGACAGCGACACAGCTCGCGTTTTCAAGCGCAAGGATGCGCAACTTTCCGGGAAATTCCGCGGAGACCGCGAGCCAAACCTGCGGGTCGAACGATCGGACGTAGAGCCGAACCGATCTTCCCTCCTGCACGATCGAAGTGATCCCCGCCCGAATGGCGGCGGAGCGGATGAGGGAAACTGCGAGCAGATTTTCCGCCTCCTTCGGCGGTGTGCCGAAGCGGTCCATCATCTCGTCGAGCACGTCGTCCCGATCGTATTCGGTCTCGACGAGCGCGATCCGCTTATAGAAGCTGATGCGCTGCGAGGCGTACGGAACGTATTTTTCGGGGAGATACGCGTTGACGAGAAGCGTGACCGTACAGTCGGGCTTTTCCTCGACCGTTTCCCCCTTTTCTTCAAGCACCGCGTTGTTCAGAAGCTTGATGAAGAGGTCGTAGCCGACCGCGTCAAGATGCCCGTGCTGACTTGCACCGAGCAGATCTCCCGCGCCGCGGATCTCGAGGTCGCGAAGCGCGATCTTGAAGCCCGCGCCGAATTCGGCGTAGTCCCTAATCGCAGAGAGCCGTTTCTGTGCGATCTCGGAGAGCACGCGTCCCGGAGGATAGGTGAAGTACGCGTAGGCACGTCGCGAGGAGCGCCCGACGCGACCACGGATCTGATGGAGCTGAGAAAGCCCGAGCCGCTGTGCGTTATCCACGATCAGCGTATTCGCGTTCGGGATGTCGACGCCCGTCTCGATGATCGTCGTGCAAACGAGCACGTCTGTGTCTCCGCGAAGCATCTCTCCCCACACGCCCTCGAGCTCCTCCTTCGTCATCTTACCGTGCGCGATCGTGACCCGCGCGTCGGGAAGTGCGCGCCTCACGCGTGCCGCACACTCGTCGATCGTTTCGACCGAATTGTGGAGCCAGAAGACCTGACCGCCGCGGTTCAGCTCCCTCCTGATCGCATCCGAAAGGATGAGATCGTCGTGCTCAAGCACGTAGGTCTGTACGGGAAGCCGATCACCCGGTGCCTCGTCGAGCACCGAGATGTCGCGAATGCCGCCCATCGCCATATTAAGGGTCCTCGGGATCGGCGTTGCCGTGAGCGTCAGAACGTCTACGTTCCGGGCGAGCTGCTTCAGCTTTTCCTTTTGCGCGACGCCGAAGCGCTGCTCCTCGTCGACGATGAGGAGTCCGAGATCACGGAATCTGACGTCCTTCGAAAGCAGGCGGTGCGTACCGATGATGATATCGACCTCGCCGCGCTCAACACGACGGAGCGTGACCTCCTGCTCCTTTGCCGAGCGGAAGCGTGACACCATATCGACATTGACCGCAAAACCGCGCATTCGGCTGACGGCGGTCTGAAAATGCTGAAGCGCAAGGAGGGTGGTCGGCACGAGGATCGCGACCTGCTTGCCGCCGAGCACCGCCTTATACGCGGCGCGAAGCGCGACCTCGGTCTTACCGAAGCCGACGTCGCCGCAAAGGAGGCGGTCCATCGGGACTGCCTTTTCCATATCTCCCTTGATCTCCTCGACTGCGGAAAGCTGACCGTCGGTCTCCTCATATTCAAACGCGGCTTCAAAGCTGCGCTGGAAGTCGTCGTCAGGTGGGAAGGCATTGCCCGGTCTCCTTGACCGCGCGGCGTAAAGCTCGATCAGCTCCTTTGCCATATCCCTCACCGACGCCTTTGCGCGCGTCTTTGCCTTTGCCCAATCGCGTCCGTTGAAGCTTGAGAGCTTGACCTTCCCGCTTTCGCTCTCGGCGCCGATGTATTTCGACACCCTGTCGAGCTTATCCACGGGCAAAAAGAGTTTATCGCTTCCCGCGTACTGAATGTTGATATAGTGGCGGGTCACACCGTCGACCGTGAGCGACTCGATCCCCGTATAGCGTCCGATGCCGTACGCCTCGTGTACGACGAGGTCACCCTCGCGGAGGTCTGCGTACGAAAGGATCGCCTCGTTCGCCTTCTTCTTCCGCTTCGCACGGCGGCGCGTCAGGTTCAAGGCACCCGTCCGCGCGTCTGCCAAGGTAGAGAGGACGGCGATCTTCGGCACGACGAGCTCGTAGCCGCGAATGCTTTCTTTCCACTTGATGAGGACCGTCCCGTTCGGGAAATCGGTGAGGACGAACTCCCCGTCTGACACCTCGGGGTAAGCATGAAAGCCCTGCTCTGTGAGAAGGGCGGCAAGATTTTTTGCGGAGGTCTCGTTTTCGACCATCACGACGGTGCGGTATCCGCGCCCGTGATACGAGGTGAGATCCTCCACAAGAAGTGCGGGGTTTTCAAAGTAAGAGACCGTATGTCTTGAGCGGAAGCCGAAGAGTCCTCCGACCTTCTTTCCTGTCATTCCCTGCCCGAGCGCGTCGACATGAACGGTCACGGAACGGGAAAGAAAGAGCTCGAGTGCGCCCTCCGACTTACTGTAATCCGAATAGCTTCCCAAAAGCGCCCCAGTCTCCATCAGCGCCTTGATCTCCTCGTGAAGCCTCCACTGTGCCGCCTTCAGGCAGTCATTGATCGCGACCGTTCCGAATAGAAATACGGGCGTACGCTCGGTAAAATAATCAAGGAGGGAGACCTTATCAGGATAAATGAGAGAAATATATTTATCGAGGAAGCCGAGGTCGCATCCCGTTTCTACGGCGCAAAGCTCCCTCTTCAGATCCTCCTCAGCCTTTTCACTTTTCGCGTGCTTTTGCAGCTCCGAAAGCTCTTTCTTCAGCGTGTTCGCAGCTTCGGGGGTGAAGAGGACCTCACGTGCGGGTGGGAGCGACGCCGAGTCCACGCTTTCGAGCATTCGTTGCGTCTCGGGATCGAAGAGAACCATACGGTCGACTTCGTCGCCGAAAAGCTCGATGCGGAGGGGCTTTACCCCGAGGAAGGTCTCCGACCCCATTCTGAAGGTCGCGTTCGGAGCAAATACGTCGATAATCGAACCACGGAGGGCAAACTGCCCGATCCCGTCGACCATATCGACGCGCGCGTAGCCCGCCGCAGACAGCCGCTCTGCGAGCCGCTCGGGGTCGACTGCCGTGTTGAAATCGATCTTTACCGTGCGGTCAATCAGGGTCTCCGGAGGAACGGTATAGCTGAGTGACGCGTCGGGTGTGGTGAGAACGACGTCGCAGTTCCCGAGCATCAGATCGTACAAAACGCGGATGCGGCGATGCTCGTATTCGTGAGACGCCGTGACGTGGTAAAAATTCAGGTCTCTTCGCGGGAAGATGACCGAGCGGACGCCGAACTGCGAGAGAAACGCCTGCATCTCCTCGCAAGCGCGCTCGTCGGGATAGAGAAAGAGGAGCGATGCTCCGATGCGGGTCTTTCCGCTTTCTCGCGCATCGAGAAGGTCCTCGACGAGAGACAAGGTCAGTGCATCCGACGCGCCCTCCGAAAGTCCACTGACGATGAGCGGAAGAGGATCCCCTTCCCGTTTTCCCGCTTCCAGAAGAGCGGAAAGAAGGTGACGGTATTCCCCATCGAGACGAATGCCGTCGGTCAGGATCCGTGTGTTTTTCGTATTCATAGCCGCTCTCCTTTCTTTTGTTTTCAAGAGGTGTTACGCCCGAAAGCCGTTACAGCCCTGTACTGCCTTTTCGAAATCCCCGTCCTTTTCGGAAAGCATCTCGGGAAGATGCTCCATAACCTCGGGAAAGGTCTTCGCGATCTTTTCCCGTGCCTCGGGGGACGGAACGCCGAGCACCCAATCGGCGAGATCGTAGTCCTTGTGCGGCTTCGCGCCGATCCCGATCCTGACGCGCGGGAAGGCGTCGCTTCCGAGGTGCGCGATGATGCTCTTGATGCCGTTGTGACCGCCGTCGCTTCCCTTTTTCCGTACGCGGATGCGCCCCGGATCGAGCGTGATATCGTCGTAGACGACGAGGATCCTCTCGGGCGGGATCTTATAGAAATCCGCCGCCTCTCTGACCGCGATCCCCGACGAATTCATAAAGGTCTCAGGCTTCACGAGAAGGACGCGGCAACCCGCGATCACGGCATCCCCGACGAGGGCGTGGAATTTCACGCGGTCGATCCGCATGCCCTGCTTCTCTGCAAGTGCGTCGAGGAAACGGAAGCCGACGTTGTGCCGCGTCTCTATGTATTCCTTCCCCGGATTTCCGAGCCCGACGATGATGTGCGAGATCGTTCTGCCCGCGTCCTTCGCGGTCTCGATCTGCTTAAAAAGCTCCATAATGCGATCCATACCGTTTATACTCCCATATCCTCAAGGTGAGGTAGATTCCTGTCATATACATACACGAACAAGACCGGAGATGCGGATGCCGCACGTCGCCGGTCTTTGTTACCGCCCTATTATACCGCATTTTTTCCCTTTTGTCAAGGCATAATCCCTTGCCTGTGTGTAAATATTAAATATAATGTATTGATTTTGAAATATTTTCCGAGAAAAGCCGTTCTTTTTTCGGAAAAAGGCTTGACAGACGGGACAAGCCGTGGTATAATCTCGGTTGGACTAATTTTAGTTATTTTATTTTGGAGGTAACTCACAATGGCAAAAAAGTATTGCTACCTTTTTACCGAAGGTAACGCTAACATGCGTGAGCTTCTTGGTGGTAAGGGTGCAAACCTTGCAGAGATGACCAACATCGGTCTTCCCGTTCCGCAGGGCTTCACCATCACGACCGAGGCGTGCACGCAGTATTACGAGGACGGACGTCAGATCAATGATTCGATCCAGGCCGAGATCAACGAGTACATCGTAAAGATGGAAGGTGTCACCGGCAAGAAGTTCGGTGACCTCGAGAATCCCCTTCTCGTTTCGGTTCGTTCGGGCGCTCGTGCATCGATGCCCGGCATGATGGATACCATTCTGAACCTTGGTCTGAACGAGGACGTCGTTAAGGTCATGGCTGAGAAGTCCGGCAACGCTCGTTGGGCTTACGACTGCTACAGAAGATTCATCCAGATGTACTCCGACGTCGTTATGGAGGTCGGCAAGAAGTACTTCGAGGAGCTCATCGACAAGATGAAGGAAGAAAAGGGTGTTAAGCTCGACGTCGAGCTCACCGCTGACGACCTGAAGGAGCTCGCTGAGCAGTTCAAGGCTGAATACAAGGCAAAGATCGGCTCCGACTTCCCGAGCGATCCCAAGGAGCAGCTCATGGGCGCAGTCAAGGCCGTATTCCGTTCGTGGGACAACCCCCGTGCAAACGTTTACCGCCGCGATAACGACATTCCCTACAGCTGGGGTACTGCCGTTAACGTACAGATGAAGTCGGATCGTAGCCATGTCGTTCTGTGAGCCAAGGAGTTG
>JAZSIN010000096.1:0-6405 GCA_045533845.1 Eubacteriales bacterium
AAAGGAGCTCGTCGGTGTCGAGCTCAGCCGCGACGCCGTAAGGGACGCGAAGGAAAACGCGAAGCAGAATGGCGTCACGTACGCGTAATACTGCGCGGGAGACGCGGGGGAATATATGGTGCACGCGCTCGAAGCGGGCGAACGATGCGACGTCCTCGTCACCTCACCGCCGCGCGCGGGAAGCAGTCCGCGCTTTCTCCACAGTCTGTTGAAGCTGTCCCCGAGGCGTGTGGTATATATTTCCTGTAACCCCGAAACGCTCGCCCGCGACCGGTCCACCCTGACGCACGGCGGCTACCGCGTGAAAAAGATCCAACCCGTCGATATGTTTCCGTTTACGAATCATATCGAGACGGTCGTGTGTCTTACAAGAGGTGACGGAGCGAAAACGGGCTGTTTATAAAACCGCTGAGATAGAACGTGACCGGAGTCCGGTGCGAAGAAAAATACAAAAACCCCCAAGAATCAAGGAGGCATTCTATGAAATTTCAAATTGACCACGATTACCACATCCATTCGACGCTGTCGTCCTGCTGTCACGACGCTGAAGAGACGCCCGAGCGGATCCTTCGTCACGCGAAGGAGAATGGGCTGAAGCAGATCTGCCTCACCGACCACTATTGGGACAGCGCCGTCCCCGGAGCATCGAAGTGGTATCAGCCGCAGAATTTCGACCACATCGCGAAGGCGAAGCCCCTTCCCGCTGTAGAGGGCGTGGAATTTCTGTTTGGATGCGAGACCGATATGGATATGCATATGACGGTCGGACTCCCGCCCGAGCGGTACGACGACTTTTCGTTCATCATCATCCCGACGACGCATATGCATATGAAATTCGTAGTCCCGGAGGAGGACCGCGGAAGCAACGAGCGCCTCGCCGCTTTGTGGGTAAAGCGCTTCGATGCCCTCCTTAGAAAGGACCTGCCCTTCCATAAGATCGGCATCGCGCACCCCGTTTGCAAGCTGATCCAGAAAAAGAGCCACGAGGACTTCCTCGAGGTTCTGTCGATGATCGACAGCGGCACGATGCGCGAGCTCTTTACCCGCGCGGCACAGGTCGGATGCGGCATCGAGCTCAACAGCAGCGATATGTCGTTCTCGGACGAGGACGCAGACGCTGTCCTTCGCCCCTTCCGCATCGCAAAGGAATGCGGCTGTAAATTTTATCTCGGCAGTGATGCGCATTCCCCTGCACATCTCGAGCTGAGCCGGGCGATCTTTGAGCGTGCACTCGGAATACTCGACCTCACCGAGGACGATAAGTTCCGTGTCAAGGCGTAATCGTGTCGGACATATCTCCCTCTACAAGAAGAAAGACGCGAATATGAAACCGATACATAAGATAGACTCGTACGACGTTGCCGTTTGCGGCGGCGGCTTCGGCGGGATCGCGGCGGCGCTCGCCGCGGTACGTGGCGGGAAGCGCGTCGTGCTGTTTGAAAAGCAATATCTCCTCGGCGGACTCGGAACGGCGGGACTCGTAACGATCTACCTGCCTCTTTGCGACGGCTACGGACGGCAGGTGTCGTATGGAATCGTGGAGGAGCTCTTGAAGCTCTCGATCACCTACGGCGCGGAGGCAAAATACCCCGATAATTGGCTCGACGGCATCGGGACACGCGGCGAAAAGGATAAGCGCTATCAGGTGCAGTACAACGCGCAGGTCTTCGCGATCCTCGCGGAGCAGCTCCTCCTTGAAAACGGCGTTGACATTCTGTACGGAAGCTACGTCGTGGATGCCGCGGTGAAGGACCATCGGATCACGAGCCTCTTCGTCGAAAGCAAATCGGGCAGAAGCGAATACACGGTCCGCTCGGTCATCGACGCAACGGGTGACTGCGACGTTGCGTGGTTTGCCTCCGCTCCCACCGACACCTTCCGTCAGGGTAACGTCCTCGCGGCGTGGTATTACTTCGCCGACGAGAAGGGCTATCGCCTACAGATGCTCGGCGGATCCGACACGCCCGAGGCAGAGAAAACGGGTAAGGAAAAGAAGCCGATCTCTGCTCGCCGCTTCGGCGGACTCGACGCGAAGGAGCTCACCGAGCAAACGATCCTTTCCCACAAGGCGACGCTCGACCATTTTCTGAAGAAACGGGAGAACGCTCCCGAGACCGTTCTTGCAACCGTCGCGACGACGCCGCAGGTCCGTATGACGCGGAAGCTCGTCGGGGAATACACCCTGCTCGACTCTGAGCTCCACACCTATTTCGAGGACTCGATCGGAATGGTCTCGAATTGGAAGAAGAGAGGACCTGTCTATGAGGTCCCCTTCCGGACGCTCTACTCGAGAGAGATCAAAAACCTTCTCGTTGCGGGCAGGTGCACGTCGGTGAACGAGACCCTGTGGGACGTGATGCGCGTGATCCCGTGCTGTGCCGTAACGGGCGAGGCTGCGGGAACGGCGGCATCGCTTTCGGACGATTTCACGGCGCTCGACGTGAAGGAGCTGCAAAGGGTGCTGAAGCAGAACGGCGTCGTTCTGCACGAAAACGAGCTTGCACCCCGAGACGGTAGCTCCCACAGCCCGGAATAAGCAGAAAGCTTCGGACGTATTTGCTGACACGCTCCGATATAAAAACAATGATGTACTACTGTAAAAGGAGAAGAAAAAATGAAGATCTGCGTGATCCAACCTCACTATTCCTTTGACGAAAAGGACGTAGACGTTTGCTTTAAGGGTCTCATCGACCTGCTCGACAAATGCGACGAGAGCCTTGACCTCATCGTCCTGCCCGAGTACAGCGACGCACCCGCCGACGTAAAGGGGAAGAATGGCTTTTACGAGGCGTCCCTCAAATACGGACCGATCCTCCTCGAGCGAGCAAAAGAAACGGCAAAGCGCTGTCACGCGCTCGTCTTTGTCAACGCGGGCTACGACGCGGGCTACGGCATCCGCAATACCACGCACGCGATCGACAGGGAGGGGAATATCGTCGGACGCTACTTCAAGGCACATCCCGCACCGAGTGAGGTGAAGACCGATGCGGAGGGCGGCCATGAGCTTGACGTCGCGTACAGCTACGAAAGCGCATCCCCCTACGTGATCGAGATAGAGGGACTTCGCTTCGCCTTCCTCACCTGCTACGATTTCTACTTCTACGAAAACTTCGCTCGGATCGCGCGTGAGAACGTCGACGTGATCATCGGCTGCTCGCTTCAGCGCACCGATCGCCACGAGGCGCTTTCGATCATCGGTAAGTTCCTCACCTACAACACGAACGCGTACCTCATCCGCTCGTCGGTTTCCCTCGGCGAGGATTCCACTCTTTGCGGATGCAGTATGGTCGTCTCTCCCACGGGCGAGATGCTCCTCAATATGGAGAGCCGCGTCGGACTCGGCATCTGCGAGATCGATCCGAGGAGCAAGTACTTTAAGCCCGCAGGACATATGGGTAAGCCCAAATCGCACTACGCCTATATGGAGGAGGGCAGAAGACCGTGGCTCTACCGCAACGGCGGCCCGTCGGTCGTGCCCTTTGACAGCGTGATGCCCTATCCTCGCCTTTGCGCGCATCGCGGCTTCAATACCATCGCACCCGAGAACAGCCTGCCCGCCTTCGGCGCAGCAGTTGCGCTCGGTGCCGAGGAGATCGAGTTCGATCTCTGGACGACGAAGGACGGCGTCCTCGTCTCCTGCCACGATGCGAAGCTCGACCGCGTATCGAACGGAACGGGTAGGATCTACGAGCACACCTTTGAGGAGCTCCGCGCGCTCGACTTCAGCAAGGGGCACAGCGAAAAGTTCAGAGGCCTTCGTATCCCCACCTTCGAGGAGATCCTGAAGAAGTTCGCGGGCAGATGCATCATGAATATCCACGTCAAGATCTGGGACAAGAACTTCGAGGATCCGAAGATCGAGGAGATCGTCGGACTTATCCGCAAGTATGACTGCGAAAAGCACGTCTACTTTATGACGTCGAGCGATCAGATGATCAGACGGGTGATGGAGTACGCTCCCGATATGCGGGTCTGTGTCGGATGGGACGGCAACAAGACCGACCCCCTGTCGATGGTGAAGCGCGCGATCGACCTCGGCGCGTACAAGATCCAGCTTTTCAAGCCATACTTTAATCAGGAAAGCTTCGATATGGCGCACGAGCACGGCATTCTCTGCAACGTTTTTTACGCCGACGATCCCGACGAGGCAAGACGTTACTTCGAGATGGGCGCAGACGTGGTCCTGACGAATGACTATATGACCGTGTACAACGCGGTAAAGGTCGACTTTTTAAGGGGATAAGGTATGAAAAAGGGCGTTTTTGCAAAGGAGCTCCTCATCGACCTCTTGTACGTGATCGTTGCGGGCTCGATCGTCGGAACGGCGTACTATTTGTTTCAGAACAGTAACGGCTTCGCCCCGGGAGGCGTTGGAGGACTTGCGACGATCACGTATCACCTTCTTGACTACCGGGTGAATTGGTCGATCCTGATGATCGCCTTCAATCTCCCGATCTTCGTGCTTGTCAGCGCGATCGTAAACAAAAAGCTTGGACTGATGCTGAGCGCATATATGCTCGTGCAGTCTGCGCTCCCGAATCTCTACGAGCTGATCGGTGTTCCGCCCTACTCGCTTGTGAGCAGCGGGGAGGATTACAATGTCGTCTTTGCCTCAATCGCGACGGGCGTGATCTCGGGCTTCGGATTTTCCCTGATGCTGAGGCGCTTTGGTGCGAGCGGCGGTACGTACGGCATCTCTGCTCTCATCAAAAAGGCGCGCCCCGAGACCAATATCGCGTACGTTTCGTTTATTATGGACGCGAGCGTCGTCTTCGTCGCCTTCTTCGTGTACGGAATGCGCGTGACACCCGTGATGTGCACCCTCATCAACCTCTTTATTGCGAATGTCATCGTTGACAACGGTCTCAGCGGCATCAAGAACGGCTATAAGTTCGAGATCGTGACGAGCGAGCCCGAGAGGCTGTCCGAGGAGCTGCTTGCGAAGATGAGGCACGGCGTGACCGAGATCAAGGTGCACGGAATGTATTCGGGGACCGACAAGTATATGCTCGTCTGCATCATCAATAAGCGGCAGATCGGCGAAATGATGAAGATTATCAAAAAGTACCCCGATACCTTTGCAAGCTTCGAGAAGGTGAACGAGGTGTTCGGAAACTTCAAGAGACGGGTTTGACACGCGGATTGCGGAATACGGAAATTTTTTTCCTCTCCCCTTGCAAAATTCGCCCCTGTGTGGTATAATATTTGAAGTAGGAACGTGCCGGGCCCGAGAAGCGGCATCGAAGCACACGCTATCCGTAAGGAGGAACAGTTATGTACAGAATCGGAGTTGACCTCGGCGGCACAAACATCGCCGTCGGACTTGTGGATGAAAACTACCGTATCGTTGCGAAGGCGAGCACACCGACGGGCGCAGAGCGTCCCGGTGAAGCGGTTGTCGACGATATTGCAAAAATGTGTAAGAAGGTCTGCCTTGAGGCGGGTATCACCGCAAACGACGTTGCGGCGGTCGGTATCGCGACCCCCGGCATCGCCGACTACAATGCGGGCATCGTTCGCTATTCCTGCAACCTGAATTTCCGCAACTTCCCGCTCGCAGAGCTTCTCCGTGAGCGCTTCCCCGTACCGACCGTGCACATCGAAAACGATGCGAACGCGGCGGCTTGGGGCGAGGCGGTCGCGGGCGCGGCGAAGGGAACGAAGAATTCCCTGATGGTCACGCTCGGAACGGGCGTTGGTGGCGGCATCATCATCGACGGCAAGGTCTATTCGGGCTTTAACTGCGCGGGCGGCGAGCTCGGTCACGTCGTGATCGTGGCGGGCGGACGCCCTTGCGGATGCGGCAGAAAGGGTTGCTGGGAGGCGTACAGCTCGGCAACGGGACTGATCAATATGACGAAGGATAAGCTCGCAGCTTGCGAGAAGGAGGGCCGCGCCACCGTAATGACGAAGCTCGCAGAAAAGTACGGCAAGGTCAACGGACGGATCGCATTTGACGCGATGCGACTCGGAGACCAGGCGGGAAAAGAGGTCGTTGAGGAGTACGCGTACTACCTCGGCATCGGACTTGCAAATATGGTCAACCTCTTCCAGCCTGAGGTGCTTTCGATCGGCGGCGGTATCTCGAATGAGGGACAGACCCTGCTTGACCTCATCCTTCCTATCGTCCGTAAGGAGCAGTACGGCGGCGACTTCGCGGCGCTGACCGACATTCGGATCGCAGAGCTGAAGAACGATGCGGGCATTATCGGTGCCGCTACGCTCGGAATCTGATCGGATCAAAAAAGAGCAAAGGACCGCCCTAAAAGAGTGCAGGGCGGTCTTTTTTTATCTCAAAAATAAACTAAACCGATAGAATATCTTAAAAGACGATTAAGTCGAGGTGAGGAGTGTCGAAGGGAGATACGCGGGAAATGGGGCGAGGCGAGCCGCGAAGGCGTCTTT
>JAZSIN010000006.1:0-2161 GCA_045533845.1 Eubacteriales bacterium
CTCCGTCACACGACGCGCAACTTCCCGAACCGTGAGGGCTCGAAGCCCGGCGACGGTCAGATCTCGGGCGTTGCCCTGATGGACGCCCGCAGTAAGTCGGAGGCCAAGCGGTCTTAGGAAGACAAATTGGAGTAGCAACTCCTTGGCTCACAGAACGACATGGCTACGATCCGACTTCTCCGTCACACGACGCGCAACTTCCCGAACCGTGAGGGCTCGAAGCCCGGCGACGGTCAGATCTCGGGCGTTGCCCTGATGGACGCCCGCAGTATCGCGGCGACCGCACGGAACGGCGGCAGAATCACGGCGGCAACCGACGTCGAATACGATCACACGCCGCACGAATATCACTTTGACAAGTCTGTTTACGAAAAGCGCGTATATTACGGCTACGGCAAGGCAGATCCCGATTCGGAGCTCATTCTCGGTCCGAACATCACCGATTGGCCGAAGCAGTACGCACTTGCCGACAACCTTCTCGTCGAGCTTGCGGCGGTCATTCGCGACCCCGTTACTACGACGGACGAGCTGATCCCCTCGGGCGAGACCTCGTCCTACCGCTCGAATCCCATCCGCCTTTCCGAATTCGCGCTCTCCCGCCGCGTTCCCGAATACGTCGGACGCGCGAAATCGGTCGCAAAGGACGAGGCAGCACGCCGCGAGGGAAAGCTCTCCGAGCGTCTCGTCAAAGCCCTCTCCGCCGTCGGAAATGCGGAGGAGCTCGCAGAGAACACGCAGTTTGGCTCATGCGTCTTTGCGAACAAGCCGGGCGACGGCTCCGCAAGAGAGCAGGCTGCGTCCTGCCAGAAGGTGCTTGGCGGATTTGCAAATATTTGCTACGAATTTGCGACCAAGCGTTACCGCTCAAACTGCATCAACTGGGGCATCCTTCCCTTCACGCTCAGTGAGGATGAGGAATTCCCCTACGAGTGCGGCGACTTCGTGTTCGTCAAAGACATCCGCACGAAGATCGAAAACGGCAACGAGGTCTTCCCTGCGACTGTTGTGAAGAAGGACGGCACGACCGCTCCCCTCACGCTTTATGTGAAGGGACTGACCGAGGACGAGAAGGACATTATCCTCTCGGGCTGTCTCATGAACTACTACGCACAGCAAGGTGAAAAATAAACAGCGATAGAGAGCTTCGTATGGCAAAGCATTACATTCTCGGCATCAACATTCTCGGAAACACCGATCAGGTCTCGACCGCCGATCAGATCAAGATGCTTAGGGATATCGGCTTCGGCGCATTCTTTACGTCTTGGAATCCCGAGCGTCAGGGCATCTGGGCGGAGGCTGCCTCCAGATGCGGTATGATCTATCAGTCCATCCATTCCCCCTTCTCGGGAAGCTGTGCGGTCAGCCGTATGTGGCGCGAGGGCGAAGCGGGTGAGTTCGTCACGAACAACCTCATCGAGTGCGTCAAGGACTGCGCAAAATACGGCATTCCCGTGATGGTCATTCACCCCTTCATCGGCTTCAAGGATCACACGCCTACACAGATCGGTCTTGATAACTACGCTCGCGTGATCGAGGTCGCAGACCGCCTCGGTGTCAAGCTCGGCTTTGAAAACGTCGAGGGCGAGGAATACCTCGCGGCACTCATGGAGAACTTTTGGGACGCTCCGTCCTGCGGCTTCTGTCTCGACACGGGGCACGAGCAGTGCTATAACGGCGGAAAGGATATGATGGCTCTTTACGGTGAAAAGCTTTGCCACACACACTTCAACGATAATCTCGGCATCATCGATCCCTCTCTTCCTATCGATCTGACGTGGAAGAATGACCTGCACCTCACAATGGGTGACGGCATCGTCGATTGGAAGGGTGTCATGGATCGCATTGACGCTTCTCCTTATGAAGGACCGCTGATCTGCGAGCTGACCCGCTCTAGTAAGGCAGGAAGAGCCGATCATGATAAATACGCGGCAATGAAGCTCGAAGAGTTCTATGCATTTGCATACGATCGTATGCTGAAGGTCCTTAGCCGCGAACTTTGAACCGCTCCGCGGGGGATCAACGTACAGGGCGATCCGTTGAACGCACCTTTCAAAAAGTCCCCCCTCAAAAAATCCAATTTGTTTTCCACGTTTCGGAGGTATTGAAAAATGGAAAAGATCCAAATGAAAACGCCCCTCGTCGAAGTCGGAGGCCAAGCGGT
>JAZSIN010000323.1:0-2886 GCA_045533845.1 Eubacteriales bacterium
ATCTGTACCCGATCAAATGGTGACCTGCTTCTGCGGAACGCCATCACGATGCCGTTTTGTATGTCGCTATCGTGGTACTGCCATATCGCCCACGAGGTGTCGTCAAAAACGGAGGAGCCGAGGTTATAGAAATCCTTAGACATATACCTGCGAATGCTGCGGTATTCGTCGGTGATCTTTTTCGTCCACGCAAAATCGTCTTCGTCCATTCTTTGGAAGATCGTATTGTAAAACGCGCCGCCCCAGCTTGACGAGTAGGAGCTTCTGATGGCATACGTATCGCCTTTCGTTTTGCTCGTGCAGCCGTTATAGGGCAGGTAGAGGGAAATGCCCGCATTATGCACCTGCAGTACCTCGGGGTCTTCGTTGAAATTACACTGATAGTCGCTTCGAAAGAAGGGGATCGAGCGCCTTAGTGTCTCGATGTCGATCCGTCTTCCACCCGACGAGCAGTTATCAATAAGGATTCTCGGGAACTCCGAAAGAAGCGCATCCCAAAGACGGTACATACCCGTGATGTGCTTGATCTCGGTAATTCCGCGTCGGTTCTCCTCGTCGCCTGCCTTAAAATAATCCGTTAGCCTCGTGTTGAAGTCCTGACGGTAGCAGGACAGATCGAGATCCTTTACGTAATGAGAAAGCGTCTCCTTGATGTAGCGCCACGCCTCGTCGTTTCCGTAGTTCAGGATCCTTGCCGTTTTATCGGGAAGGCTCAAAAACCACTCGGGGTGCTCCTCGGTGACCTTCGTCCCTTCGATCGCCCGTTCGGGCTCAAACCACAGCATAAGCTCGGCGCCCGCGTCCCTCGCGCATTCCGCAACGTCCCGGAATTCATTCGGATGTACGCGGGTATTGACGCGCCAATCCCCGGTGTTCCGACTCCAGTCCCCACTGAAGGTTTCCTCGCATTTCGTGCAGTTTCCGTACCAGCCCGCGTCGATCCAAATATCCTCGAATTTGATACCGTGCTCTTTGAGCTCGCGAAGCCTTTTTTTCATTTCCTCGCTCGGAAGTCCGCCCCAAAGCTCGAACGCAAGGAGACCGTCGCGCTCTGCCGTAGTGCAGGCTCTGTGCGAGTAATGTTCCTTGATGAGCCGTCTGAATTTGTTGTATTTGTCCTCGTCCTTCGCGTAATTCATTATGAGAACGGACGAGGTGCGGATCTTTTCTCCGGGCTTCAGATAAAAGCACGTTTCTTTCAGACCCGATCGCATCCGAATACCGCCGTCCTGCCGAGAAAATTCCGCCTTCCAATCTCCCGTCCAACCGATCGCCGTAATATAACCGTTTCCGCGTGCCGTGACGTCGAAAAACGGCATCATTCCCTCGCTGGAGCGCCCGCCGTTATTCGCAAATCGCTTGGTTTTTTGGGACGCCTTGTCGAGATATTCGTAATTCAGACCGTATTCGGTCGCGCTGACCTTGTCGTTTTCCCAATAATAACGGGTGGGCACCATACCGTTCATTGTGATGACGCAAGCGTCGCCGCTTACGGGCTTGTATCCGGAGGAGGGAGGGCTCGGCATTTCAAGAGGAAGAAGGGTGTCGCAGTCAAAAATATCCGAGAAGACCCCACTGTTCTCGTCGGACTTGTTTTCAAAATACAAGACCCATTCAACGGCGTCGAGATCCGTATATTCCTTTGCCTTTAGACAAACCTCTACGCCGTTTTCAAGCTCGAAGACGGTGCCGTCCGTCGTGTGCTTTTCGCGTGCTTCCGTATTGCAAAAGGGCGCTCCTCGGTAGTAAAAGCTGAAGGTCGGCTTCATATTGGTGCTCCTTTTCTGTCATTTTTCATATCTTTGTGTTCACCGGCAAAGCGGGAATTGTTATAAACATTGTATCACTGTGCGGAAGGTTTGTCAAGCATCAAATGGAGAGAAAAAAGACGTGGAATGATGTGCGATATACGAGCCTCGGCTGCAATATATAGTCAAAAAGACAACATCAGACCGTAAGGAATAATGTTGTCTTTATCCTGTTCAGCCACCTTTTACGCGACCTCCCTGCGGTATTCAAGGAGCATCGTCAGATGCACACTTCGACGGGGACGTCGACGCCTGCGCGGAGTCCCTCGAGGAAGCCGTCGAGCAGGGACTTGTCGGGAACTGCTATCTCGTCCTTTTTCACCCATCCGAGCTCCTCCTCCTTTGAGACGCCGAACGGATGGTAGGGAAGCACCTCGATCCTCCTGATCGAGCGGAATTTCTTCGCCGTTTCACAGATCCCGCGCATATGCTCCCTCGTCGCGTTGTAGCCGGGGATCAGCGGGATGCGCAGAACGATCTCCTTACCGATACGGTCGAGGTACGTGAGGTTCTCAAGGATGAGCCGCTGATCGATGCCCGTATAAAGGCGGTGCCTTTCGGGGTCGCTTTCCTTGTAGTCGAACAGAAAGAGATCGACGAGGGGAGCGATCCGCTCGAAGGACTTTGTCGGCGCGTAGCCGCAGGTCTCGACGGCGGTATGGAGCTCCTCGCGTCTTGCGAGGGTGAGGAGATGCTCTAAAAACTCGAGCTGTACCATCGGTTCGCCGCCCGATACCGTTATCCCACCGCCCGAGGTGCGAAAATAGACCTTGTCCTTCAGGATCTCCCGAATGAGCTCCTCCGCCGTGACCTTTTTCCCGACGAGTCGGAGTGCCTTCGCGCGGCAGACGTCCGCACACGCGCCGCACCCGATGCATTTTTCGCGGTCGAAGACGTGCAGATCCTTGACCTTGTGGCATCCCGCGGGACAAGCCGTGATGCACGCGCCGCAATTTACACAAAGACGCTGTGAAAACAGAAGCTCGGGGCGGACGCTCTGTGACTCGGGATTATGACACCACGTGCACCGAAGGGGACAGCCCTTCAGAAAGACTGTCGTGCGGATGCCCGGACCGTC
>JAZSIN010000083.1:0-4224 GCA_045533845.1 Eubacteriales bacterium
TACTCCAATTTGTCTTCCTAAGACCGCTTGGCCTCCGACTTCTACGTCGTGAACGACTGGCTTCAGATGCATTCGTCGGGCGGCAGCCGTCTCGATTACAGGTTCCGCTACGCGATCGTTTCGTACGAGGGCGGATATGAAAAGGCGAGGATCCCCGAGACCGCAGAGCGGTACGTGAATCCGCTTGAATCTGTTGAGATCCCCGCGCAGGACGGTGATCTGCCGAGTGACGAGCACCGCTTCCTCACGATACCTATGGGACAGCGGCTCGTTTGTCTCAAGCGCGCGGACGACGGCAGAGGGGTGATCGCGCGGCTTTACGGTGGCGGAGAGGAGGCTTCCTTCGAGCCCGCGCTCTGTGCCGAGCCGTCGACGGTCGACGAGAGGCCGCAGGCGGGTGACACCGTGGGCAGATTCCGTACCTACCGTCTGCTCGGTGACAGCGTTTCGATCGGGACGCGAGAGCCCGATGATCCCGTATACAGAGAGAATACCCCCGCGCCGATCGGCTCGCATTATACGGGGCTGATCGCAAGGCCGCGTGCCGCCGCAGGTGAAAATATGGGGCATCTCTATCTCCTGTGGGGTGCGAGTACGGATGCGGAGCTTTCGCACTACAAGCTTTACAGGAGCAAAGAGGCGGGATTTCTGCCGGGGGATGAGAGCTTCGTCGCGGACGTCTACCCCGAGGAATACGTCGTCGGGCGGTACGTGGACGAGGGACTCGAGACGAACGTCTGCTACTATTACCGCGTCTGTGCCGTGAATAAAAACGGTGTATGCGGCGAAATGAGCGAGGAATTCTCTGCCTTTACGAGGGAGGAGCTCGAATGAACCGAATGAAAAATTCAGAGAAGATAGCGCCCTTTCGGCTTTACGTTGCCTCCTGCGACAGAGACGGCGGGATCTACGAGTACCGCGTGTCGGATCGGGGAGACGCCGAAGAGGTCGGCTTTACCCCAATGGACCGACCGATGTATTTTGCCTATGGAGACGGCAGGATGCACGTTCTCCTTCGCGCGCCCTTTGCGGATGAGAGACAGGGGAGTGGGCTCGTCACGTGCGAAATGGATGCGGACGGACACCTCGCTCCTCCGTCGGAGCCGATCTCTACGATGGGGGAGGTAGCCTGCCACCTGTCGGTCGTGGGGGACGACGTATACGCGGTGAATTATATCTCGGGAAACGTAGTCAGAATGCCCGACCGTCTCGCGGTGCATAGCGGACGGAGCGTTCACCCCGTGCGTCAGACCGCGCCCCACACGCATTTCGTATCGCCGACAGGAGACGGGCGCTATCTTGCGGTGACCGATCTCGGGACCGATCGGATCTACCTTTACAGACGGGATCTCTCCCTCGTTTCGACCGCTACGCTTCCTGCGGGGCAGGGTCCGAGGCATCTCGCTTTTCACGCGGACGGGGAGCACGTATTCTGTGCGAACGAGCTCACGTCGACCGTTTCGCTTCTTTCCTACCGCGACGGCGGGATGACGCTTTGCAGTACGGTGTCGGTCCTGCCCGAGGACTACCCCGGAGAGAGCACAGCGGCGGCGATCCGATGCGTCGGGGATACGGTCTACGTATCGAACCGCGGGCACGACTCGGTGACGGAGCTCGGCTTCTCGGGTGACCGTCTCATTTTCAGGCGGACGATCCCCGTGTACGGCGAGAGTCCGCGCGATTTCATCGTTCACGGAGGGCTGATCCTTTCCGCAAACGAGCGCTCGGACGAGGTCACGCTGGTCGCGCTCGACAGCGGAGCGCTTGTATCAAGGATCCCCGTCAAGACGCCCATTTGCGTGGCTGTGGGGTGATGCGGGGCGTCGGCCCCTGCCGAAGGGGACTTTTATGCCGCCCTTACCTGTGAGAATACAAAAAGCACCGGCACGAGGTCGGTGCTTTTTGATTGAAGCAGGATTTCTTAATTACTTATTGTACTCAAACGTGAAATCGTCCCACGGGATGTTCGCCTTGGCGCCCTTCGTGAGGATGTCGTCTGCGTGGAGGAGGAGGGGGAAGTCCTTTTCGTTCAGGACGCCCTTCTTCGCGGCAACACGGATCGCTCTTGCGACGCGCTCTGCGACGACGAGGGATTCAAGCGTTACGCCGTTGAGCTCTGCCTTTGCCTCCTCGATCGTGAGGCCTCTGCCGAGCAGGATGCCAACGAGACGGGTTCTGCCGCCGTAGACGGTTACGTAGAGGTCGCCGAGACCGACTGCGAGGTTCTCGATCGTGCCTGCGCCCTGATACTGAAGCAGTGCCGCCATCTCCTTCGTTGCCTGGAAGAAGACACCCGCCTGCGAGTTGAAGTGGAGCTCGCTGTCGATGCCGAACGTCTGCTGATTGAGACCGATCGTGAGGGCAACGCCGAGGGCGTATCCGTTCTTCAGTGCGACCGCGCTCTCGATACCGATGACGTCGGTCGAGATGCTGACGTGGTAGTAGTCGGTCTGCATAACGCTTCTGAGGAAACGGAGGGTCTCGATGTCCTTACCGCAGAACGCGACCTCGGTGTGGTCGTGAGCGACGAGCTCGTAGCTCGTGCAGGGGCCGCCGACGGCGTTGAGGTTCATATTCTTGCCGAGTTTCTTCATTCTTGCGTCCCAGACGTCGGGGTAGCAGAGGAGTCTGCCGTCCTCGGTATCCCAAAGGCCCTTCGTGACCGAAAGGACGGGGGTCTTGTCGTCGATCTTCGGGAGAACGACATCCGAGAACCAATCGACGCCGAAGGAGGAAACGCCGCCGATGATCATATCAGCGCCGTCAAGTGCCTCATCGAGTTCCTCGACCTGGTAGTACTTCAGTCCCTCGGGGAAGTCGCGCGTGAACTTCAGGTGGCGGTTGGTCTTTCTCGCGTGATCGATGATTTCGCGATCAAGGGGAGTGCCGACGAGACGGACCTCGTGTCCGTTCTCTCTTGCGGGGAAGGCGAGGGCAGAGCCCATCATACCTGATCCGACGATGGTTACGATTGCCATGATTTGTTACCTCTTTCGTGTTTGTTTATTGATAAAAAATTTGAATCTTCGTTAAACGGTTTCGACCTTGATCGTGTTGGTGTTGCCGCTTTCACCGTTGGTTCTGCCGCCCGTGAGGACGACGTTGTCTCCCTTCTTCAGATTCATCACGCGTTTCGCGTGATTGAGTGCCTGATAGAAGACGACGTCAAGGGAATTGTAGAGCTCGCCGAGCACGGGAGTCACGCCCCAGCTGAGGTTGAGCTGACGCCAAGCACGGGGGCTCGTTGTGATGCCGATGATATCGGCGGGGGAGCGGAAGCGGCTGACCATGCGCGCGGTGCGTCCCGAGATCGAATTGACCACGATGCAGCGCGCGTTGACGTCGATCGCCATTGCGCAGGTCGCGTGTGAGATCGCGTCAATGTTGCTCTTGATCTTGTACTCGGTGGTCGCGAACCATTCCTTGTAGTCGATCAGGTTTTCGGTGTATTCCGCAATCTCCGCCATATTTCGGACGGCGTCGACGGGGAATTTACCTGCGGCGGTCTCTGCGGAGAGCATAATGGCGGACGCGCCGTCGTAAACGGCGTTTGCAACGTCCGAGATCTCGGCTCTTGTCGGGCGCGGATTCTGGATCATTGACTCGAGCATCTCGGTCGCGGTGATGACGCGCTTGCCGAGGAGTCGGCACTTCTTGATGAGGTGCTTCTGTACGGCGGGGACCTCCACGTACGGGATCTCGACACCGAGGTCGCCTCGCGCGACCATAATGCCGTCCGCGATCTCGCAGATCTCCTCGATGTTGTTGACACCCGCGCGGTTCTCGATCTTCGCAATGATCGAGATCTCCTTGCCGCCGTTTTCGTCGAGAAATTCGCGCAGATCTCTCGCGTCCTGTGCGGTCGAAACGAAGGATGCGGCGATGAAGTCGATCTCGTTCTCGATGCCGAAGAGGATGTCCGCCTTATCGGTGTCGCTGAGGTACTTCTGTCTCAGCACCTTGTTCGGGAAGTTCATGCTCTTGAAGTCCGAGAGGACACCGCCGCAGAGGACGGTGCAGATCGCGTCGCGGTCGCTCAGCTCCTTTACCTCGCAAATGACAAGTCCGTTGTTCACAAGGATGCGGTCGCCGACCTCGAGCTCCTCGATGAGGTTCGGGTAGTTGACCGAAACGCGGCTCTCGTCGCCGATCACGTCCTCGGTTGTAAAGGTGAAGGTTGAGCCGTCTTGGAGGGTGACGCGCTTATCGCGGAAGGTTTTGATA
>JAZSIN010000237.1:0-9438 GCA_045533845.1 Eubacteriales bacterium
ACGGCGGCACGTGGCAAGCGAACAACGTTTTCTCGGGACTTGCCGAGGGAACGGCGTACTCCTTCACCTGCCGTGTAGCCGCAACCGATACGGCGTATGCAAGTGCGGAAAGCGCCGCGACCGTCGTAACGACCGAGGTCACGCCCGAAACGACGATTCCCGAGCCCGAGACCACAATTCCCGAGCCCGAAACGACGATTCCCGAGCCCGACACCACGATTCCCGAGGTGACCGCAGGACCTCCCTCCGTCACGACGCGTCCGATCGAGACCGAGGAAACGACACGCGAGGAGTCCCAAGCGTCCGAGGCGGACGATTTTTCGGACGGAACGACAGAGGAAACGGTCTCCGAGCCGAGCGGAACGAGCGAAGTTCCCGAACCGTCAGAGAAGGCGGACAGTGATCCCGCAGAGCCCTCCTCGGAGAAGTCTACCGTAGATCCCGAGCCCACGGACACCGAACCCGACGGCTCGTTCGCGTCTTCGGATCATGATCGCGGTTGCGCGGCGCAGGCATCTATCCCCGCGCTTCTCTTCGGACTCATTCCCGCAGTCCTCGCTCTGAAAAAGCGTGAGGAATGATCCTCTCCTTGGGTAGCATAAAAGCCCTTCCCGTCGGGAGGGGCTTTTTCGTTTCCGTATTCTTCCGCTCCTTCCCGAAATTGGCAGGGGCGTTCTTTTTGCCCCAATATTGACAACCGCACCGCATTTTGGTATAATGGGTACGGTAAGGAAGCTTTACCAAGTGATCGAAAGCACGGAGGACGGCGCGATGGAACAGACCCTAAGATCAAAAAAGCAGGACGAGCGCACGGCGTATCTCTTCGGACACGACGGTGTCAACCGCCTTTACGGAGCACACGTCGCGGTCTTCGGGATCGGTGGCGTCGGAAGCTATGCGGTCGAGGCGCTTGCGCGCGCGGGAGTCGGGCGGCTTACGCTCGTTGACCACGACACGGTCAGCGAGACCAATCTGAACCGTCAGCTCGTTGCGCTTCACAGCACGGTCGGGCAGTACAAGACCGACGTTGCCCGCGACCGCATTCTGGACATCAATCCCGACTGCGTGGTGTCCGTCCGTCACGATTTTTTCCTTCCCGAAAACGCAGACTCCTTCGATTTCTCTCTCTTCGATTACGTCATTGACGCGGTCGACACCGTTTCCGCAAAGATCGAGCTTGCCGTACGCGCGTACGCCGCAGGTACGCCCCTGATCAGCTGTATGGGGGCGGGTAACAAGCTCGATCCGACGCGATTTGTCGTAACCGACGTCTACAAGACCTCGGGCGACCCCCTTGCCCGCGTGATGCGGGCGAGGCTTCGGAAGTGCGGCATTCCCTCGCTCCGCGTCGTTTGCTCCGAGGAGGCACCCGCGCCCCTTCACCCCGATTTTCACTGTGACGAAGCCGCTAAAAAGACGGAACGGCGTGCACCCGGAAGTCTTTCCTTCGTTCCGTCGGTCGCGGGGCTCTGTGCGGCGGGCGAGGTCATCCGTTTTCTCGTCTCCGCGCGCTGAGGACTTCTCTCTCTTCACTTAACCCCTTACGGAAAGGCAGGCATACCATGCTCAGACCAAAACCTACCTCTTTTCTCTATAGATCCCTTCTTGCAGTGCTGATCTCGGTGCTGCTCTTATTTCCACTCTGCTCCCTGACGGCAGGTGCGATCCCTCTCTACCCCTACAATGCATCCTCCGACTATAAAAGCAGCATCTACTACCAAAATCTCACCTCCCTCACCCTTTCGGGAAACGGAGCTGCGGATCTTCTCGCCGTCGCGATGTCCCAGCTCGGATACCACGAGGGGAACAGCGACTCGGATCTCGAGGGCGGGAACGCCTCGGGAAGCCGAAACTTCGTTGAATACAACCGTCTCTACGGAAAGCTCGACAACAACGAGGGCAACGGCTACAGCTACGGCTACGCGTGGTGTGCCTCCTTCGTCAATTGGTGTCTTCGACAGGCAAACGTCTCCTACGGGATCGCAGGCGGCGAGGTCAGCTGCTCGCGCTGGATCCGCGATTTTCTGAAGCCGACGGGACGCTTTTACGATTCCTCTGCGTACGGCGGGCGCTACACCCCGAAGGCGGGGGACTTGATCTTTTTCAGAACGTCGGGAAGCAATCTTCTTTCCACGCATGTCGGGATCGTACGCTATTCGGACGGTACATACGTTCACACCGTTGAAGGCAACACCGCGAGCGGCGCGGTCGCACTCGACGCTTACCTCCTCGACAGCACCTATATCATCGGATACGGCGTCCCGCCGTATGAAACAAATGGCCGTGAGGTGTGCGATTACGGAGAAAGCGGCAAGCTTGCGGGCATCTATATCGTGACCGCCAACTCACTCAACGTCCGAAAAGGAGCGAGCGCGAGCACAGAGAAGCTCGACGTTCTCCCGAAGGCAGCGATGATCAGAGTCGAGAGCTTTGACGGCAGCTTTGCGCGCATCACGACCAAGGACGGAAGGACGGGCTACGTTTCCCGTTACTACATCGAGCTCGTTGCGGCTCTGCCCGACGAATACCACACCGTGCGATTTCTCGACGACGACGGGATGACCGTTCTCGCAGAGCTTTCGGTAAGAGCGGGTGAGCTTCCGACAGCACCCACCGTTCCCGACGTGATCAGAGACGAGATCCGCTACACGTTTGACTCGTGGTCGGAGGAGCTTCTCCCGATCTCGGGGGATGTAGACTTCGTCGCGGTCTACCGCGTTGCCGAAGCACCCGAGGAGGGCGGGGCTGACAGTCCCGTGACCGAAGAGCAGGACTCGGGACATGGCGGCGACGAGGAGGCTCCCGCCGACGGATGCGGCTCGGTGGTCGGCGCTTCACTCACGCTTCTCACGCTTACACTCGCGGCGCCTGTCGCGGTCGTGCTTCGTAAGAAGGAAAACGAAGCATAATTTGTTCGCTCGTCTTCACAGAAAGGCAAAAAGAGGCTGTCTCATTGAGACAGCCTCTTTTATCTTTTCCGTTCGTTACAGGAGCACGCCGAGAAGGGCCATAACAAGTGTGGGGATCGAGACCAGGACGCCGTAGCGGACGAACTCGAAAAAGGACAGGCGGACGCCGTATTTCTTCAGCATCGCGCTCCACATAATGCCCGCAAGCGCGCCGATCGGGGTGAAGAATGCACCGAGATTCGAGCCGATCACGGTCGCGTAAAGCGCGGTCGTTCGCGTTGCCGCGTCGGTGATGCCGCCGATCACGGGACTATACAGAACGCTCATCGGGATATTATTCACGATATTGGCTGAGAGGAAGGAGGCAAATCCATAGCGGAACACCGTTCCTTCTCCCGACAGAAAGTCTCGGAGCAGGTCGGTCACGCCGTAGTGCTCAAGTGCAAGCACGAGCACGAACATTGAAAGCACGAAGGGGACGATGTCGTACGGAAGCCGTCCGAAGGAGCGAAGGAGGATCCTCAAGGAGCCCCTGCGGATCAATTGATAGACAAGCGTCGAAAGGATCAGCGACACCGCAAAGATCAGGGTGAGGAGCCACATGGGGATCGGCAGATAGGAGGAAACCGTAAGGGAAACGATGCAAAGAATGAGATGTGAAAGCCCGATCACGAGTATTCCCCTGTCGATCGGCTCACCTTCCTCCTCCTCGACCTCGTTCGTCATCGGAGTCGAGAGACGCTTTCGGAAGATAAGTAAGAGGAGCGCGAGCACCATCGCACCCGAGAACAGCGTCGGAAGCCACATCTCGGAAAGATAGGTAAAGAAATCCACCCCTGCGGAGACCGAGAGATACAGATTCGTCGGATTTCCGATCATAAGCGCCATGCTGAAGGTATTCGCTGCTGTAAATTCACAGATGAAGTACGGAAGCGGATCGATCTTCGCGCGTCGCGAGAAGTAGCAGAGGAAGGGAGTAAAGGTCAGGACGATGATGTCATTCGACGTAAAGATCGTGAGGACCGATACGGTGACGAACAGGTAGAGGAAAAACCGATACTGATTCCTCCCCGCCCGCCGTAGGATCACCGACGCGAGGCGGCTGAAGAATTTTGCCTCGTCGAGAAAGACCGAAAGCAGGGTCATCGACAAAAAGAGGGTGAGGATCTTCAGCGGGTTGACGTCCCCCGACGCGGTGAGCCCCGCGAGGACCTCGCGCGGCGAAAGGAGTCCGAGGAGGACGATCAGGATCGCGCCGACGAGGGGCGGGATCCAATAAATGCTGACGGTCGCGCCGATCAGGGGGATGCGCGCCGACGGCTTCAGGAGGACGGTCAGGATCAGTCCGACGACCGAAAGGGCGAGGATCAGGAGAACGGGGATCATGCGTTCACCTCATCGGAGAACCGCCGTAACCGGACGTCGGAAACGGGATCTTGCGTCGCGCCTTCTTCTGTGGGGAGCTCTGCGAGGAGATCGTTTTCGGAAAGTCCATATTCCTTTGCGCGGGCAAGGATCTCCCGCACGCGGTCCGGTCTTTCGTCTCCGTTCGACAGGCGGATCGCCACGGCTCCGCCGTATTTCTTCGCGAGCGAGAGGACCGCACCGAGGGTCTCCCCGTCGGAAGCCGAAATGAGGAGCGCCTTACCGTTGTAACAGCGCATCGCGCGCTCCATCGCGCCGAGATCCTCGGTCTCGAAGGAAAGCGGCAGGCCGATCATACCCTGTAGCTCGCGGACGGCTTCGGGAAGCGTCTCCTTTTCGTCCACGCCGTCGAATGCGAGATGCAAGAGAAGCACCTGTGCATCGTCCTCCTCCTCTTCCTCGGCAAGCGTCACGAGCTCGTCGTAGTCACCGCTTAAAAGCGCGTCTCTGAGGGAGGGCTCGAATATCGGGCTGATCCGTCTTCCGAGCCTCACGGGGCGTTCTGACAGCTCTAAGGCGTGTGTGTAGGAGGAAATAACCGAGCGCGGCTTCTTCGAAAGCGGGACGGGGTCTGTCTTCTCCGTCTCCCGAACGAGTGCGCGGATATAATCGGGCGTCGTGCCACAGCATCCGCCGACCACGCGCGCGCCGACGCTTACGAGCTCTGCGGTCGCTTTCGCGAATTCCTCGGGCGTGAGATCATACACGGTCCGTCCCTCGTCGTCTATATGCGGAAGTCCCGCGTTCGGATTGACGATCACGGGCACCGACGCGTACTTACACAGCGATCGGACGGTCTCGAGCATTTCGACGGGACCCGTCGAGCAGTTCACGCCGAGCGCGTCTACGCCGAGCCCCTCAAGGAGCGCAACCATCGCCTCTGCGTTTGCGCCCATCATCATTCTGCCCCTTGCATCGTAGCTGTTGGTCACAAAAACGGGCAGATCGGAGCTTGCCTTTGCCGCAAGAACCGCCGCCTTTGTTTCGTACGAGTCGGTCATCGTTTCGATGAGAACGAGATCCGCACCTGCGTCACGACCGACGCGGACGGTCTTTGAGAATGCCGACACCGCGTCCTCGAAGGAAAGCGGACCGTAAGGCTCGAACAAAAGCCCGAGCGGGCCGAGATCGAGCGCAACGAAGCCGTCCCGCTTCGCTTCGTCTCTCGCCTCTCTTGCGAGGCGGACTGCGTCACGGACGAGGGTCTCGAATTCGGCTTCGTCACGGTAGTGGATCGGATTCACGCCGAAGGTATTCGTCTTTACGATATCTGCGCCCGCCGAAAAATACGCCGTATGGAGGGCGCGGATCCGCTCCGGGTACTGTACCGTCCACTTTTCGGGGCGCGCCCCGGCGGGGAGCCCGAGAGACGAAAGGACCGATCCCGTTCCGCCGTCAAAATATACGAGTCCCGTCTCGAGGCGGGCCTTTAAGGCATTCTGTTTCATACCGAATCAACCTCTCTTGCGCGTTGTTATAAGATATTATAACGCGTTTCTTCCCTCTTGTCAAGAAAGTGCCCCGAGATTCCTCCGAACAGAAAAAGCGAGTCGCACGCCGTGTGACTCGCTTTTCGTTTTATCGCTCGATGATATTGATCTTGACGGGCTCGATCCCCGCCTGCTCGTAGACGATCTCGTTGATCTGCGAGATCTGGCTCTGCACGAGCGAGCCCTCCTTCGTCTTGACGACGATGCTTGCGCTTCCGTCGTTCACGACCGCGACGCAGGCCTCAAAGCCCTTCGCAAGCACGAGGGTCTCGATGTTCGACTCCTGCTCCATTTCCGCGGCAAGCTTCGAGATCTTCGCGAGTGCCTCGGTCTTTGCAGCCTCGTCTGCCTTCTCGTTCTCCACAACGCTCTGCAGGACCTCGAGTGCCTCGTCTCTTGCGCGCTGACGGCTGACCTGCACGGACGAGAAGTAGCCGTCCTCCTTCCCTGCATCCGTCGCGTCGTTTCCGCCGTTGCCGTTCGGGGTCCCCGACGCCTCGGTCTCCTCATCGTAGTCAAAGCCGTTCGCGGGCGATCCGCCGAACAGGAAAACGTTGAGGCAGATCGCCGTTATGACGAGCACAACTGCGCCGATGATGACCCAATTCCGCCGTCCGACTTTTTTGCCGAATGCGACGAGCTTCTGTGTAAAATTGTTCTCTTTCATAGTTTCCCTCCGAGTTCTCGTAAGTGTTGATTTGCGTTGCCGTTTCGCTCTACACCGTATCTATATGTCCCTTCGCCTCGGAATAGACCTGCGAAACGGAATTTTCCCGGTTTATCCCGCGCTTCCCTCTGCAACGTAGATCTTATTGCTCGGGACGTCGAGCGCTGCCGACAGAAGCTCGGTCAGCTCCTGTTTCACACGGGGCTCACCCCCGCCGTCGCACACGATCCCGATCCCGCCGATCGTGGGCAGCTTCTCGGAAAGGTAGACTGCCGATTCGGATGAGCCGCTCCCGATCGTCAGATAGTGATACGAGCCCGTCGTGTTTTCGCCGCTCCCCTTCAGCTCGGAGTCCTTCGCGTAGATATATTCGTACCCCGAGCGGAGCGTGACCGCCACCTTTACGTGCGAAACGCCGTTTACGCTCTCGCAGAGCGCCGCGATCTTTTTTTCAAGTGTCTCGGTGTATTCCGACAGCACCTCTCTCGTATTCGGCTTCATCTCAGTCTCCGCCTCCGTTTGATTCCTTTGATCCGACGGACCCGAGAAGCTCCCGACGAGCAAAAGCAGGACGCCGAGTGCACCTGCGATCATCACGATCCAGATGCCCGGCGCGCGCAGTCTCTTCGGTCCCTTCTTTTCCATATCTCTCCCTCTCTTTTCTGTAAGTCACTACTCCACCGCCACGTCGCACGGGCAGTCGAGCAGTCCGTTCACGTACGCCTCGATTGCATACGGGTCGGTGAGAACGGCGCTTCCCGAGAGGAGGATGAGTGCCTTTCGGACCTCTCCCCCGTCACCGAGCCACACGCGGGCGCGGCAATCCCCCTCCCTGAGATCAAAGCGTTTTCCGATCAGGGCGCCGAGGCACCTTCCGATCTCCTCCTCCGAATACCGAGACAGCGCAGAGTCAAGAATATCCTCGTACTCCCCGCGCTCCTCCTCGCCCTCGATCAGCGCGCCGAGGTCGAGCCGCCCCGCAAGCTCTGCGACCGACGCGATCGCATCCTTCGCGGGAAGCACGAGAACGAGCAGGACGCAAAGCCCCGTCAAAAGCTTCAGATGCGGCTTTACGCCGCTGTTCTCGGGCAGAAGCTCGGTCGTGATCCCACCGAACAGCGCGGTCAGGATCACCGACAGAAAATAGTCCCTCATAAATGCCCCCTATCCGATCGCAGATGCGGTGCGAATGAGAAGCGTGAAGGCGAAAATGAACATCACCGCGCACATCACCGCGACGGCAAGGATATATCCGTACACGCTGACCGTCTCGGAAAGCAGCCGCGCCTCCCCGTCGCATCCAAGGAGCTCGGCGGCACTCTCGAGGAGGATCAGCGAAAGGCGCGAGAGGAGAACCGACAGGATCACGGGAAGGATCAACAGAACGACGAGCAGGATCCCCGCCGCTCCGAGCGTCGTCCGCAGGTATTCCACGCTTGCCCCGACGGTGCGCAGACTATCCGCGATCGAGCCGCCCACCACGGGAATGACCGACGACGCGACGTACTTGACCGTCCGCGCGCTAATCGAATCCGCCTTCGAAGCAAGTGCGGACCGAAGCGCAATAAGCGCGGACAGCACCATCATCAGAAAGCCAAGCGAGAAAGTAAAGATCCGCTTGATCGCAGAGGAGAGACTGCGCACGTTCAGCCCCGGCGCAAACACGGGGACGGTGGAAAGCGCAAGGCACGCACCGACCGTCGGAAACAAAAGCCGCCCGCCGACGAATTCGCTCACCGCGAGGAAGACCGACATCGCGCCGCCGCTCGTCGCCGCCCCCGCGACGTTGCCTCCCATCGCATACAGAATGCCCGAAACGGGGATCATCCCTGCGGCAAGTGCGGAAAGGCGGGAAAAATACTCCGAAAGCGCCGAAAAGAGGCGCGTCTGCGTATCTGCAAGTGCCGCAAGGATCCCGACCGATGAAACGAGCGTCACGACTCTGCCCATTGCACTCGACTTCACCGATCGCTTCACCGCCGAGAAGACGGCGGAGAGGATCAGGATCCCGAGGATCACCGTAAAAACGCGGAGCGCGTCCGGAAGATACAGTCCGAGCGCATCGAGGAGAAGCCCGAAAAAATAGGCGGGATCGAGCATTTCTTTCACCGCGTCGCCGATCTCATCGGTCTTCCCCGAGGACAGACCGCTCGGAAGACGATCCCTCACGTCCTCGGGGATCGCATCGAGCATTGTCTCGTACCCCGCCTGCAGCTCGGGCATTAGAGTCTCTGCGTCCTGCTCTGCCGAAGCGGTAAGCGGGAAAAGAAGAAAAAACAGGAGCGTCGCGAGGAATATTGCCACACGGCGCGGAAAGGATCGCTTCCGTCTCATAAAAGTCCCTCCACTGTTTCGATCAAAGAACGAATGAGCGGAAGCGCGAGAAGGAGGATCGCCGCCTTCCCCGCCGTTTCGACCAGCGTCGCGACCGTCCCCTCGCCGCCGTCGCGGCAGATCCCCGAAACGAGCTCGGAAAGGAGCGCAATCCCGAGCGCCTTCAGTACCGTTCCCGCGTAGGTCGCAAGCACGCGGCTTTCGGTCATCTCCCGTATCTCCCCGACAAGCGGGAGGAGAAGCAGAAGGACGCCCCCGTGGAGCACGACGGCGCCGCACGCCTTCAGAGGGAAATGCGCACCGCGAAGGGTCACCTCTCCGAGGGCGAGGGAGACCGTCACAAACAGGAGCGCCGTTCCGCAGAGCTTTAGAAAGGTGTCATTCATTCTTGCGTCCTCCGTCATATTCCGAATACGTCCCGCACTTTTCCGATCAGCTCGCCGACCTCTCCGACCAGCATCAGCATAACCACAACGATCCCCGTAACGGTGAGAAGCATCGCCTGCTCGTCCCTGCCCGATTTATTTAAGATGAGCGCCGCGGTCGCGATGAGAAAGCCCACCCCGGCGACCTTCAGGAGCAGTGAAATATCCATATCCCTCTCCGTCCTTCT
>JAZSIN010000316.1:0-10101 GCA_045533845.1 Eubacteriales bacterium
GCTTTGCCGACAAGGAGCGGCATCAGCTCTTCGTGGAACCGATGGGGCGCGACACTGACGAGATGTATTTTCAGGGCTTTTCGACGTCTCTGCCGCCCGACGTTCAACGCGATATGCTCCATACGCTCGACGGGTTTGCGAACGCCGAAATTATGCGCTACGCGTACGCGATCGAATATGATTGCGCGGATCCACTTGAGCTTGAGCCGACCCTTGAGTTCCGCAAGGTGAGCGGACTCTTCGGCGCGGGGCAATTCAATGGGACCTCGGGGTATGAGGAGGCGGCGGCGCAGGGCTTGATCGCGGGTATAAATGCTGCGCTTTTGTGTAAAAACGAAGAAATGGTCGTTTTGAGGCGGTATGACGGTTACATCGGAACGCTGATCGACGATCTGACACACAAGGGGACGAATGAGCCCTACCGTATGATGACCTCGCGCTCCGAATATCGTTTGCTTCTCCGGCAGGACAATGCCGATCTGCGGCTTACGCCTATCGGAAGGCGTGTGGGATTGGTCTCGGATGCGCAGTGGGAACGTTTTTGTAACAAAAAAGACGCCGAGGAGCAAGAAAAAGAGCGGCTGAAGACCACGTATATCTCTCAAGACGCCGCAAACGGCTTTCTGATGCGGCACGGCTTTGAGCCGATCAAATCGGGCGTTTCGCTTGCGGATCTGTTGAAAAGACCGACGGTGACCTATGAGATGCTGCACGAGATCCTGTCGGATTGGCCGAGCATCGACCGCCGAACGGCAATGACGGTCGAGACTGACGTCAAATACGAGGGGTACATCAAGCGACAGATCGAGGACGCCGAGCGGCAAAAGCGTCTGGAGGAAAAGCGACTCCCTCGAGACGTAGACTACACAGAGGTGCGCGGTCTGCGACTCGAGGCGGCGCAGAAGCTGAATCAATTCAGACCCGAGACCTTGCTTGATGCACAATCGATCAGCGGCGTGAGCCCTGCGGACATTACCGTTCTGATGATCTATTTTGGGATCCGCTGAACGACTTTAGGGTGAAAATGGAGGAAAATATGGAATTTGAAGCGTATCGGGCGCTCCACGAGCGGATCTTTCGGGAAAATCGGCTTGAAAAATTCGTTTCTTGTGTTTCACGTGAAACGTCGGAGTCTGTAACCGAGCGGTTTTACCATTTGACCGAGCATATGCTTGAGGTCAACCGGCATATGAATCTGACTGCGGTACGCGACCCTGAGTCGGTGATCTATCTGCACTATGCGGATTCTCTGATGATTGCGGACGAGATCCCTTTGGGCGTCACGCTTTGCGATATTGGCTGCGGAGCGGGCTTCCCGTCCCTTCCGCTTGCGATCGCGCGAGAGGATCTCTCTTTCTTTGCGGTCGACAGCACCGAAAAGAAAACACGCTACGTTGCGGAAACGGCGGCGCTTCTTGGGCTTTCCGATCGCTTTGTGGTGCGCGCAGCACGCGCTGAGGAGCTTGGGAACGGAGAGAAACGCGAAAGCTTTGAATGCGTAACGGCACGCGCGGTGTCGAATCTGCGAATGCTTGCCGAGCTTTGCCTGCCGCTCGTGTCCGTTGACGGCGTCTTTCTTTCGATGAAGGGGGCGAATTGGGTGTCCGAATACAAGGACGCTGAGAATGCGATCGAGCTGCTCGGTGGATCGCTCGAGGATGTGAAGGAGTTTGATCTTCGGAACGGCGACGCGACTGAAAAGCGGTGTCTGTTGGTGATCCGAAAGGTGAATTCGACCCCCGCACGTTATCCGCGCGCCTGGGGAAGGATCAAGAGCAGTCCGCTCTGATTTCTGCCTTTTGTTTCACGTGAAACGCGACTTACGGCTGACGAATGGCTTTTTGAGGTGAAAAAGGGCGAAAAACGCCTTGTTTTCAACATTTATTCGGAAATATTTTTTCGCGCGGTATTGCATTCGGACGAGCTGTGTGTTATAATGGTATTTAGTGATATTGTAATGAGGCGCTTTGCGCCGAAGGAAGGGCAAAAGGAATGAACGAAGAACTGAACAAAACCGAAGTGGAGGGAGCGTCCGCTCAGTCGTCGCCGAAGAGAAAGGGGAAAATGATCTCCTTTGCAAATCAGAAGGGCGGCGTCGGTAAGACGACCTCTGCTGTAAATATTGCCGCTTCGCTCGGTCTGCGCGGCTATAAGGTCCTGCTCATCGACCTTGACCCGCAGGGCAACTCGACGAGCGGTGTCGGCGTGCGCAAGAAGGGTCTTGAAAAGACCACACGCGAGCTTCTTCTTGGCGAGGTGACGGCGGAAGAGGCGATTATTGAGACCGAATTCGAGAATCTCTCCATTATCCCCTGCACGATCTCGCTTGCGGGTGCGGAGCTTGATCTCTTCGATTTCGACGACAACGAATACCGCATGAAGACGGCGCTTGCAGAGGTGAGAGAGCAGTTTGACTATATTATCGTCGACTGCCCGCCCTCGCTCGGAATGCTGACCCTCAACGCGTTTGCGGCAAGTGACGGCATCGTTGTGCCGATGCAGTGCGAATTTTACGCGCTTGAAGGTCTTTCTCAGCTGATGATCACGATCGGACGCATCAAGCGGATGTACAACGAGAAGCTGACCGTCGTCGGCATCCTTATCACGATGTACAATCCCCGCCTCCTGCTCTCTCAGCAGGTCATGGCAGAGCTTCGTAAGCACTATTCCGAGAAGATCTTTGAGACGACCGTTTCGAGAAACGTAAAGCTGACCGAGGCACCCGGCTTCGGAACGCCCGTCTACTATCACGATAAGCATTCAAAGGGTGCGAAGGAATATCAGGCCATTGCAAAGGAATTTGAAATGCGCATCTGATCTCTCCTCCCGAGGGTGAACGAATGAGGAAAGGAGTGCGGAATGGCGATCTACCGTAAAACGATCCCGTCTTCGAACGAAGGATCCTGCGAGAAAGCCGAAAACGCGGCGAAAAGCACGGAAAAAGCGCGGCTTGGACGCGGTCTTGACAGTCTGACGGGCGATAATACGCCTGCGGAAAAGAAGGCACGCGTGGTGCGGCGCGGCGCATACGAGGGCCCGAAGCCCTATACGAAGTCCCCGCCTCCGCTCCCTGCCACCCACGGACTCGGCGGCAAGGTCGTGATCCGCACCGAGGCGCTCCCCGAGGAGCCGCTTCATTCGGCACGAAGTGCAAGAAAAGGTACGACGGTGCTCGTCCGTACCGACCGCTCGGCAACGCCGAAGCGTTATAAGATGAACGAGACCTCCTCGCTGTACGATAAGTATCGGGTAAAGCCGGGCGAGCCGATCGTCATCAATCCCCGGAAAAAGAAATGATTTCTCCGCAAGGCTATGTGCTGTGCGGTAACTGTATTAGGAAAGGAACGTAAAGACGTGAGTATCAAAAGAGCCAATGGGCTTGGTCGACTGATGGACGACCTGCTTGATGACAATCTTCCCGAGGAGCGCAAAAAAGGAGCGACGCAGCTGCGCGTTTCCGCGATTGAGCCCCGCTCCGATCAGCCGAGAAAGAATTTTGACCGCGAGGCACTTGAGGTCCTCGCCGATTCGATCGCGGCATACGGCGTTCTGCAGCCGATCATCGTGCGCGAAAACGCTGACGTGCCCGGCACCTACGCGATCATCGCGGGTGAACGCAGATGGCGCGCCGCCAAGATGGCGGGTCTTACCGAGATCCCTGCCGTTATCTTCGACGGTGACGATCTGAAGGCGGCGCAGGTCGCAATGATCGAGAACATACAGAGAGAGGATCTGAACCCCGTAGAGGAGGCGTTCGGCTATCGCGATCTCATCGACCGCTTCGGTCTTACGCAGGATATGGTCGCAAAGCAGGTCGGCAAGAGCCGTCCCGCAGTTGCAAATGCGCTTCGCCTTCTGGAGCTTCCCGAGGAGCTGCTCGAAATGCTCCGCGATGGAACGATCTCTCCCGGTCACGCACGTACCCTGCTCGGTCTTTCCGACCCCGATCTGATGGTCGTTTTTGCGGAAAAGATCACCGCGAACGGTCTTTCGGTCCGCGACGCCGAGAATCTCGTGCGCCGTGCTAACGAGCGTGCGCTCGCCGCACAGCAGGAGACGGAGGAGGAGCCCGCTACACCGACCTCGGTGATGCGCAAGGCACAGCTCCGTATGCTCGAGAAGAAGAGTATGTCGGCACTCGGAAGAAAGGTTAAGATCAGCTCGTCCGGCAAGAAGCGGGCGGTCGAGCTCTACTACAGCGACGACGACGATCTGACCGCACTCCTGACCGCGATCTGCGGAGCAGGTATTTTTGAGGAATAAGCCCCCCCAAAAAGAAACAGAATACACAAAAGTGTAACAATATAACCGGATACGCCGGTGAAAGGACCTAGGAAAAATGATTGATCTGAAGTATATCAAGGAAGCTCCCGAGGAGGTTATCGCGCGCTACGCTGTAAAGGGAAAGGACGCGCGTGAGGAGATCGAGAAGATCCTCGCTCTTGACAGCGCACGCCGTGCGATCATCGGCGAAAACGAGGCGCTGAAGGCGGAGCAGAACCGCACGAACAAGCTGATCCCCCAATACAAGAAGGAGGGACGCGACGTTGCTGAGATCTTCGCACGTATGAAGGAAATCTCGAACACGACGAAGGCGAATGACGAGAGGCTGAAGGAGGTCGAGAGCGAGCTTTCCGTTCTGATGCTCGGTCTTCCGAACCTTCCCGACCCCGACCTCAAGGCAGGCGGCAAGGAAAACAACGAGCCGATCCGCTACTACGGAGAGCCCCGCAAGTTCGATTTCGAGCCAAAGAACCACGTAGATCTCTGCACCGACCTTGGACTCATCGACTACGAGAGAGGCACGAAGCTTTCGGGCTCGGGCTTCTGGATCTACCGAGGCATCGGTGCACGTCTCGGGTGGGCGCTCCTCAACTACTTTATTGATACCCACCTCGGCGACGGCTACGAGCTGATCCTCCCTCCGCATATGCTCGAATACGAGTGCGGTGTGACGGCGGGACAGTTCCCGAAGTTTGCAGACGAGGTCTATAAGATCGAAAATCCGACCGACAACCGCGTCCGCTATATGCTTCCGACCGCAGAGGCGGCACTCGCTTCGCTTTACAGAAATGAGATCCTTTCGGAAGCCGATCTCCCGAAAAAGCTCGTCAGCTATACGCCCTGCTTCCGCCGCGAGGCAGGCTCCTACCGCTCGGACGAGCGCGGAATGGTGCGCGGACATCAGTTCAACAAGGTCGAAATGTTCCAGTACACCCTGCCCGAGCAGCCGCACGAGGCGTTTGAGGAACTCGTTACGAAGGCGGAGAACCTCGTAAAGGGACTTGGCTTCCACTTCCGCACCGTCAAGCTTGCCGCAGAGGACTGCTCGGCGTCGATGGCGAGAACCTACGACATCGAGATCAACATCCCCTCGATGGACGGCTACAAGGAGGTCAGCTCGGTATCGAACGCACGTGACTACCAGGCGCGCCGCGGTATGATCCGCGTGAAGCGTTCGGATGGTCGCATCGAATACGTGCATACCCTGAACGGATCGGGACTTGCGACCTCCCGTATCCTGCCCGCGCTCGTCGAGCAGAATCAGAATGCCGACGGCTCGGTCAATGTGCCCGATTGCCTGCAGAAGTATCTCGGCATGACGGTCATCAGAAAGGATAACTGATCGATTCTCGTGTGTCCGCGGAGAAACGGGTAAAATCCCCCTTCCGCGGGCACACGGTCTCTTTCGCTGTTACGTCCACTTCTGAAAAGAAAAGGAGGAGATCTTCGTATGACATATTACGTTTCTACGCTTTCCGCCTCGCTTTCGGGGTGGTTTCATAGTCTTTTCTCATCGTCCGAGGAGTATGAGAACCTCGGCATTACGGGCGGCTCGATGATCCCGAGCATCGTGATCGGCATCGCGATCGGCTTTCTCATCGCCTCGTGTATGGCGATTTTTGACAAGCGCGTGCTTGGTGATTTCGTTCGTCAGGTGCTTTCGTACGAATGCCTCTCGAGAGAGAGTGCAAAGACGCTCGAGGAGCTCGGATACCACAAGAACAGCTTTGTTCGTGGGGCGCTGAAGAGCGGCGTTTCGCTTCGGCGTGTCGTGAAATGCGTCGAGGAGGAGATCTTTCTCGAGAACGTCGAAAAGGAACGCGCCGCGTATGAGGCGGCGAAATCGGACGAAAAAAAGCCGAAGTTCCGCGAGCCGAAATTTAAAATGGACGTTTCCGTGATGCATTTCTACATCCCGGAGGAGATGAAGTATATGGCGGACGTCAAATTCGAGAAAAAGGGCACGGGCGTGCATACCCTGGTCCTTGCGTTCGTTCTCGTGATCGCGATCACGTTCGCGCTTCTCTTCTTCATTCCGGAGCTGCTGCAGATGCTTGACAATATGCTCGGAATGTTTGACTGGAGATCGAACGTACTGACTTGATTTTTACCGTAAAAACGGCGGAAAGGAGTAGAGAGATGCATCACGCGCAGCTTGCCGATCTGATGCGGCCGAAAACGCTCGACGAGATCGTCGGACAGGCACATTTGTTCGGAGACAGAGGCATCATCCGTCGTATGCTGAAGGGCGGACGGCTTCCGAATATGATCTTTTACGGACCGCCCGGAACGGGAAAGACGACGGCGGCGTCAATCATTGCCGCAGAGTCGGGAATGACGCTTCGGCGGCTTAATGCGACGACTGCAAGCCTTTCGGACGTACGGAGCGTGCTCTCCGAGACCGAAGGTGTGTTCGGATCCGACGGGATTCTGCTTTATCTCGACGAGATCCAATATTTCAATAAAAAGCAGCAGCAGACCCTCCTCGAATATATCGAGGACGGCCGCGTGACGCTCATCGCGTCGACGACCGAGAATCCTCATTTCGCGGTATATAACGCGATCCTGTCGCGCTCCTCGCTCTTCGAGTTTCGCCCCGTTTCCCCTGAGGATTGTAAGGGGGCGCTCCGACGTGCGCTCGATTACCTGAACGAGTGCTTCCCGACCGAGGACGGTGCCAAGACGGCGGAGGATGCGGTGCTCATTTCCATCGCGAAGATGTGCTACGGAGATGTGAGGCACTCGATCGGACTCCTCGAAAACGCCTATTTTGCCTCCGATGGGGAGATCACCGAGGAGATCCTACGGGAGCTTTCGAGCGGGATCGGAAATTTTGACGACGACGTGCATTACGATCTGCTTTCCTGTCTGCAGAAATCGATCCGCGGCTCGGACCCCGACGCGGCGGTCTTCTACCTCGCGCGTCTTCTCGACGCCGGTGAGCTGCTCGCGGCGGTACGGCGTCTTCGCGTGATCGCGTCCGAGGATATCGGACTTGCTTATCCGCTTGCCGTTTCGGTCACGCACGCGTGCTGTGAGGATGCACTTGCGCTCGGACTTCCCGAGGGACGAATCGCGCTTGCAAATGCAGCGATCCTGCTTGCGACCGCGCCGAAATCGAATGCGGCGGAATCTGCGATAGACGCGGCACTCGCGGCAGCTCGCGCGGGTAAGGGCAGAAGTGTCCCCGAGCATCTGCAAAGCCCGCTGTTTAAGGGCTATAAGTACCCGCACGACTATCAGAATCACTTCGTGAAGCAGCAGTATCTGCCCGACGATCTCCTCGGCGAGACCTTCTATCGCCCGGGCGACAACAAAACCGAGCAGGCGGCGCGGGCGTACGCCGAGAAGCTTCGCGCGGAGGCGAAATAACGGAGACGGTATGGAAGAAAAGAATTCGGTTAAGGCCTTATATAATAAACATAAGGAAGTGATCCTCTACCTCGTTTTCGGGGTGCTGACCACCTTCGTCGGCTGGGGCGTGTACTTTACGGTCATGTATCTCGGTCGCGCCGCGCTTTCGATCCCCGTCGACGACGTGACGGGCGGACGCTATCTTGCGCTTTACGTAACCGCGCAGATCGTGCAGTGGATCGCGGCGGTGCTGTTTGCCTTCTTTACGAACCGCGCGTTCGTGTTTGAAAACGGAAAAGAGGGACGGATGCTCGGTCAGCTTGCCGTATTTGCGGGCGGTCGCGTTGCCTCCTTCGTTCTCGACCTCCTTGTGACCTACTTTGGCGCGCTTCTTTTGTCCTTCCTGTTCCCCGCACTGAACGCAGTCGCGCTTCTCGGACGGGAATGGAATCTGAACGAGCTCGGCGCAAAGCTTGTCGCGGCGGTCATCGTTATCGTCAGCAATTACTTTTTCAGTAAGCTGCTTGTTTTTCGGAAGAACAAGTGAATAAGAAAAAGGAAGGACCGAACGGTCCTTCCGTTTTTTTGTTATAAGATCTTCGGGAGCTTGCTTTACTGCTTCACGAAATGCCACATCAGACCGTACTGCTCGTCCTTGTCGGTCGAGACGGAGATGCCGCTTCTGAGCTCCTCGCCCGTTACGGTCTTGCCCGAGATCGTGTCGAGGTAGGTGGCACCTCTCTCGGCACGGGAGATCTTTAATTTAAAGGTGCGTGCCTTTTCCTCGCCCTCGTTCTGTGCGAAGGTGAGGAGGATCTCTCGGTTGTCTCGACTTGCGAAGTAGTACGCGTAAACGCCCTTCGTTTCGTAGGGGTTCAGGAGGCGGTAGAAGTCGCCCGTCATTATGAGCTTTTCGTAAAGACGGTACTCCTTGATCTGACGGCGGAAGGTCTCCTTCACCGTTTCACTTGCCTCGAGAATGTTCAATTCGTAGCCGAGCGGGCCGTTCAGGGCGACGCGGAAGCGGTAATCGAGCCAGCGCGGATTCTCGCACTCTGCGAGCTTCGCGACGTGGCAGCTCATAACGCTTGCAGGGTAGCCGAAGCTACTTCCGTACTGAATGTAAACGCGGTCCTTCGGGAGGGTTTGGTCGCTCGTCCAGACCTGCGTGCTGTACTGCATCATGCCGAGGTCGTAGCGTCCGCCACCACCGCTGCAGTTTTCGATCATCGCGTTCGGATAACGCTCGCAGAACCAACGGAAGAGCTCGTAAACGCCGAGCATATAGCGGAAGGACGCCTCGTTCTGCCGCTCGGGCGGGAGGACGCGGGAGTAGGAATTGTCGAAGTTGCGGTTCATATCCCACTTGAAGTAGTCGATTGCGACGCCGTCAAAAGTCTTTGCGAAGGACTCCTTCAAATACGCGATGACATCGGGATTGCCCATATCAAGCACGAGCTGGAAACGGGAGAGCATCGGCTGATAGTCGGGGGCGCAGATCGTCCATTCGGGATGTGCGCGGTAGAGATCGCTGTTGGGATTCACCATCTCGGGCTCGATCCAGATTCCGAATTTCACGCCTGTTGCGCGGACCTTGTCGGCGAATGCCGCGAGTCCCTCGGGGAAGCGCTCCTTGTTTTCGAACCAATCGCCGAGTCCCGCGTTGTTCCGTACGCGCTTGCCGAACCAGCCGTCGTCCATCACGAGCATATCCATTCCGCAGGCGTGTGCCTCCTTCGCGAAATCGATCATCAGCTTTGCGTCGATGTTAAAGTGGAACGCCTCCCAGGAATTCAGCACCACGGGGCGGCAGGGGAGCTTCTCCTCGGGGAGGATGTGTGCGCGGACGAAATCGTGCATATTGCGCGAGACCTGTCCGATGCCCTTCTCCGTGTAGGTCATGACTGCCTCAGGCGATTCGAAGCGCTCCTTCTCCTTTAAGAGATAGGAAAAGTTTTCTGCGCCGAGACCGATGAGCACGCGGGTCTTGTCGAACGGAGAGACCTCGACCTCGTCGAGGAAGTTGCCGCTGTAAACGAAGTTGAAGCCGTACGCATCTCCCCGCTCCTCGGTTGCTCGCTTTTCGCAGAGCAGGATGAAGGGATTTTGATAGTGGCTGCTCGCGCCGCGGCGGCTCGTGATCTGACGGATGTCGTGCGTCACGGGGGAGCGCTGATAGTTCCGCTCACTCGGGTATTTTCCCCAGAAATTCACGAGATCGAGATCGGTTCTGTTCAGGTCAAGCGAGAGGGACATGCACTTTTCGATGCGGACGTCGTTCTTGCCGATGTTTTCAAGCACGAAGTAACGCGAAATGATGTCGCTCTCGGGGAAGATCGTGTAGTAAAGGGTGAGACGACAGCCGAGGATCTCGTCTTCAAGACGCATCTCGAGCGTTTCGGTCTGTTCGTCCGCTCTGCCACAGCCTAATCCTGCGGTGGCGCACCTTTCGCGCAGCTTCTT
>JAZSIN010000211.1:0-1748 GCA_045533845.1 Eubacteriales bacterium
GATGCGAGTAAAAGCCGCGCCGCGTTCCGATCACCTGAAAGCCGAAGCGGTCACAGTAAAGTGAGATCGCGGGGAGATTTGACTCTCTCACCTCGAGAAAGAGCACGCGAAGGGACGCGGTGCGCGCATAATCGAGAAGAGACGTAAGAAGCGCCGCGGCAATCCCTCTCCTACGGTATTCGGGAAGAACGGCAACGTCGGTGATCTGCCCCTCGTCGAGTACGCTTTGCATCCCGACGTAGCCGACCACGCGCCCGTCACATTCGGCGTAAAAGGCAACGTTCGGTTCACACAAAAGCATCGCGAGTGCCTCCTCGGACCACGGGGTCGAGAAGCATTTCCGTTCGACCTCTGCGACCGCCGTCAGCATCTCGGGAGAGAGGCGACGGATCTCGACGGCGTTCGGCATCACGCCTCACCCTCCGCCTCGGGGTTTCGATAATACGCGTCGATATACTTCTGCATTTCGTCTCCGATCGAAACGAAGCGATCAAGAGATCGGTCGTAAAGGAAATTCCTTCCGTAATTCGTTTCGCCTACGACCTCTCCGCTTTCATCGGTCTCGTAAACGATATAATCCTCTGCGTACTGTACGTACATAAGGTTATAGTACAGCCACGAATACTGCTCGGAATACAGCTTGAGATAGAAGACGTAGCGCGTCTTTTTTCCCGTAACGTACGGTACCTCATCGCCGCTTTCAAACGAAGAGAGGATCTCTTCGATCTTGCTCCCCGACTGCTCGTCGAACGCGAGCTTCTCGAGTCCGCCCTCCTCGACGAGGACACGGATACCCGTCGTCCCGAAGGTCTCGACTGTCGGCAACGTCAATTCGCGCGAATAAAGGAGCATCTGAAAATCGGGGCTCCAGAGCCACTCGGTCGAGGGTGCGTTTTCAAGCGCATAGAACGGGATGCCGTCATTGAGCGCGACGACCTCGCTCTTCAGATACCCTCTCGCCTCGAAGGCGTCGGGCGCACCGCGATAGGAGATCTCGGTCTTGCTGTCCTTGTAGCCTCCCTCTCCGTCGGACGAAAGCGTCGGCGTTTTTTTGCAGGAGACTGTAGCGATCGCGGCGATCAGGGAAAGGGTGAGTGCGAGGAGTCGCACAAGAATTTTACTGTTCTTTTTCATTCTGTTCTTCCTAAAATACGTAATTTGTGAGATCAATAACCGAAGATACCGCTGAGCGAATCGTCGTTTTCGATCCATTCGGTCGTAGGGATCACACGGTAATGCTCCGCGTCGTCACGGATGATAACAGTCTCGATGCCTGCGTTCAGCACCTGCCGCTTGCACATCATACAGGACGAGGTATTCGGCTCGAGCTTCCCCGTCTTCGCGTCAACGCACGAGATGTAAAGCGTCGCACCAAGCATCTGCTCACGGGGGGCAGCGATGATCGCATTCGCCTCGGCGTGTACACTGCGACAAAGCTCGTACCGTTCACCGCGTGGAATGTTGAGCTTATCGCGCATACAATACATAAGATCCGAGCAATTCTTTCTGCCGCGCGGTGCGCCGTTGTAGCCCGTCGAAACGATCACGTCATTCTTCACGATGATCGCCCCATATTTCTTCCTGAGGCAGGTGCTACGCTCTGCGACCGTCTGTGCAATATCAAGGTAATAGTTGTTTTTTGAAACGCGTTCCATTCGTTTGAACCTTCCTTTTCGTATCGGACTCGCTTATCTGAGCTTCTTCTCTACCTTTATATATTATAGCTTCAAAGGGCAAAAAAATCAAGA
>JAZSIN010000017.1:0-1637 GCA_045533845.1 Eubacteriales bacterium
CACCATACCTATGAGCTTGCGGTCGACCTTGCCGGGATGAACTACGGTATGTGCATTTGTATCAACGATTCGCTTCGCCGCGTTCTCCCCAATATTCAGAAGTATAACCCGACGGGACTTGTTCTCGTTCCGCTTTTCGTTGAAACGATGTATAAGAAGATCCTTGCCGAGGCAAAGAAGTCGAGGAAGGACGGCGTGACCAAGGTCGGCGTCAAGCTGACGCGCGCGGGACGTGCGGTCGGCATCGACTTTAGAAGAAAGGTCTTCAAGCAGATTCACGACAGCTTCGGCGGTCGTCTTCAGAAGATCATCTGCGGCGGCGCGGCGCTCAATCCGAGGCTGATCCGCGCGTTTGACGATTTCGGGATCACGATCTGCGAGGGCTACGGTATCACCGAGTGCTCGCCTCTGATTGCGGTCGCCCCCTACTACGCGCGTAAGTTTGGCTCGGTCGGACCTGCGGTTCAGTCCTGTGAGGCGCGTATAGCGGGTAATACGATGGGCGACAAGGGCTATATCGAGGGCGAAATCCAGGTAAAGGGTGATAATGTCATGCTCGGTTACTACGGAAACGCCGAGGCAAATGCGGACGCCTTTACCGAGGACGGCTGGTACCGTACGGGTGACGTCGGCTATATGGACGAGGACGGATATATCTATATCACGGGCCGTATCAAGTCGGTCATCGTGCTTGAAAACGGCAAGAACGTATTCCCTGAGGAGATTGAGGAATACCTTGCAGAGATCGAGGAGATCGCAGAGACCGTCGTGGTCGGACGTAAGGCAGAGAACAGCGACGCGGTCGTTCTGACGGCGATCGTTGTCGTCGATGCCGCGAAGATCCCCGAGGGAAAGACGATGGAGGATGCGCAGGAGTCGATCAAGAAGCAGATCTCGGCGATCAACAAGAAGCTCCCGTCCTTCAAGCAGATCCACAAGGTCGAGTTCCGTGATACCGAATTCGAAAAGACCACCACGAGAAAGATCAGAAGAAATTTGGTCAAGTGATCCGACACCGCAGGAAAGGAATAAATCTATGCATTGTTCTTACGTAATCGTTACCGATTCGGCAAGTGATCTTCCGAAGTACCTTTCCGAGGAGCTCTCGGTGAAGGTCATTCCGCTCAGCGTAATCGTCGAGGGTGAATCCCCGGTTGACGATGACCGCGTCGACCGGAAGGAATTTTATGATAAAATGAGAGGCGGCAAGACCGCTTCGACCTCTGCGATCAACATCGGGCAGTTTACGTCTGCCTTTGAATCGATCCTGAAGGAGGGGAAGGATATCCTCTATCTCGGCTTTTCGTCGGGACTCAGCAGCACCTATCAGGCTTCGATCGCGGCAGCGGACGATCTCCGTGAGCAGTATCCCGATCGGAAGCTCCTGTCGGTCGATACGCTTTGTGCCTCTCTCGGACAGGGTCTGCTCGTTTCCTACGCCGCAAGACTGCGTGATGAAGGAAAGACGATCGAGGAGACCGCAAAGTGGGTCGAGGAAAATCGCCTCTCGCTCGTGCATTGGTTCACGGTCGACTCGCTCGTATATCTGAAGCGCGGCGGACGCGTTTCGGCGACGACTGCACTTATTGGCGGTATGCTCAACATCAAGCCTGTTATGCACGTTGATAACGCGGGGC
>JAZSIN010000138.1:0-5451 GCA_045533845.1 Eubacteriales bacterium
CTGATCAGAAATGATATTGTCTTCAATATAGCATTATATATGACCCCTATTGCGTTTAGCGCGAGTATTGCTGTTTTGATTTTGGAATATATCGAGTTGAGAAAGTGTAGAGCTCAATAATACAGAAAATAATAAGTACTGTAAAAACACGAATAAACAGCGTAAAATCTATCCTTTTTGGTGGATTTTACGCTTTTTGTTTTGTGTTTTTCAGCACTTGTTGTGCATTAAAATCAACAAAAAACGTGTCGATTTTTTGATAATTTTGACGAATACAGAGATTTCCTTTTTGTGGTAAAATTTCTCTTGCTTTTTGCACTTTTCGGGTGTATAATAGCGGTATTGTGTGAAAAAAAGGAGTTATCATGTTAGGAGATCTGATCTTTTCCGCGAACGTCGTCGTTCCAATCTTTTTACTCATTATGCTCGGATATGCACTTACAAGGCTGAAGGTGTGGGACGAGCATTTCCTCAAAATTGCAAATAACGTTTGCTTTAAGTGCCTTTTGCCCGTGCTTCTGTTTTACAACGTAGCGACGGCGAATATCTTCGAGGTCTTCAACGGCAAGCTGATCCTCTACGTCTGCCTCTGTGCTTGTGTGCTTTGCGGTGCGCTTTTTCTCATCGTACCGCTCTTCGTGAAGGACAACAAGCGCCGCGGCGTTATGATCCAGGGAACCTTCCGCTCGAACTTCCTTCTGTTCGGCGTTCCGCTCGGTCTCAGCATCGGAGGACCTGCGGGGTCGGTCCTTGCGGCGGTCGTGGCATCCTTCTACGTTCCCGTTATCAATATGCTTTCGGTCATTTCGCTCTACGCGTTCAGTGATGCGAAGGGTAAGAATCTGAAGTCGGCTCTGCTCGGCATCGTGAAGAATCCGCTCGTCATCGGCGGTGTTTCGGGCCTCATCTTTTCACTCATCCGAAATTCGATCGGCTTCGAGCTTCCCGTTATCGTGGACTCGACGCTCTTCAACATCAAGTCCACCGCGACGCCGCTCGCGTTCCTGATCCTCGGCGGCGATCTGAAGTTCAACAATATGCTGAGGAACGTGAAGATCTCGATTTTCTCAGTGCTCGGTAAGACCGTCATCATTCCTGCCGTGATGCTGACGATCTCCGCGCTTCTCGGCTTCGATCGACTTGAAATGGCGATCCTCGTTGCGGTATTTGCAACGCCGAATGCGGTCTCGAGTTACGCGATGGCGCGGAACTACGAGGCGGATCACGAGCTTGCGGGCGAGATCATCACCCTTGGAACGCTCCTTTCCATTTTTACGATCTTCGCGTTTATTACGATCACGAAGTCCTTCGGGCTGATCTGACCGTCGCTTTCAGGTAGTGCTCCGAAAAAAAGAAATTGGCGTCCCCGTTCTGTGGGGCGCCTGTTTTTTTATGGAAACGGGATCTCAAGGAATTTGCTTCTCCGATTGACACGACGCTGTTCGTGTGGTATAATAAGAAAAAACGGGAAAGCGGGGAACGCGAGAATGAAGATCCTTCAGATAATTCCGAATTTCGGAATGGGTGGAGCGGAGACGATGTGCGAGAATCTCTGCTACGAGCTGAGGAAAAGAGGGCACGAGGTGATCGTTGTGAGCCTTTATGATACGCGCTCTGCCATCACCGATCGCCTTGAAGCCTCGGGAGCAGATCTCCGTTACCTCGGAAAAACGAGCGGATTTGACCTCGGGATGCTCCATAGGCTGCGACGGCTCGTTAAGGCGGAAAAGCCCGACGTGATACACACACATCTCTACGCCCTGAAATATGCCGTTCTTGCATCGGTCTTTACAAAATGCAAAAAGCGCGTGCATACGGTGCACAATATGGCGGAGAAGGAATGCTCCGGAAGCGATCAGAAGCTCAGCTGCATCTTTTTCAGACGTGGGCTTGTCGTTCCCGTTGCGCTCAGCCCCGAGATCAGGGGTACGATCACGGCACTTTACGGTCTTCGCGACGAGAAGGTTCCCGTGGTTTATAACGGGATCGATCTCTCGAGGTGCAGCCCGAAGGCGTCCTACGAGCGGGGCGATGTGTTCCGTATTTTGCACATCGGGCGCTTTTTTGCGCAGAAGAATCATATCGGCCTCGTGCGGGCGTTCGAGTGCTTCCACAAGGAGCACGCTGACAGCGAGCTCTGTCTCATCGGCGACGGTGAGCTTCGACGGGAGATCGAGGCATACGTCGGGGAGCACGGACTTACGGATGCTGTACGGTTTCTCGGGCTTCAGCCAAACGTATACGGCTTTCTTTCGGATGCCGATCTCTTCACGCTTCCGTCCTCCTTCGAGGGCGTTCCGATGACGTTGATTGAGGCGATGGGAACGGCGCTTCCGATCGTGGCGACGGCGGTTGGGGGAGTGCCCGATATGCTCGACGGTGAATCGGCGTGGCTCGTACCGTGCGAGGAGGGAGCTGTTGCGGAGGCATTCTCGGAGGCGTATCTTGATTCAGAAAAGCGTGAGAAGCGCGGTACGGGCGCATTCCTTCGTTCAAAGCGCTTTTCCGTTGAGGAAATGGCCTCTTCCTATCTTGCTATCTACGAAACAAAATAAATAGAGAATTCCCACCGAAGACTTTTTCTTCGGTGGGAATTTTTTGATTGAGGAAAGCTTCAGGGATGTTCGATCCAATCAAGCGAGCGGGATACTGCCTTGTGCCAATGACGGAGCAGACGCTCGCGCTCGTCGTCGGGCATTTTCGGCTCGAAGGTGCGGTCGAGTGTCTGCTGTTCCTTTAGCTCCTCAAGGGATGAGAAGCAGCTCGCGCCGAGAGCGGCAAGATTTGCCGCACCGAGTGCCGTCGTTTCGATACAAGCGGGGCGAATGATCGGGGCGTCCAGAATATCCGCTTGGAATTCGAGTAGAAAATCGTTCGCAGATGCGCCGCCGTCCACCTTAATTGCGGAAAGCGAGACGCCTGCGTCCTCCTCCATAACCCTCAAGACATCAGCGGTCTGATACGCCATCGCCTCGAGCATGGCACGAACGATATGTGCACGTGTCGTGCCGCGCGTCAGACCCGTGATCGTGCCGCGCGCGTAGGGATCCCAATAGGGTGTACCGAGTCCCGTGAGGGCGGGAACGAGATAAACGCCGCCGTTGTCGGGGACCGATCTCGCGATCGCCTCGGTCTCAGCGGAGCTACGGAAGAGTCCGAGTCCGTCGCGGAGCCACTGAACTCCTGCACCCGAGACGAACACAGAGCCCTCGAGGACGTAACTGACCTTGTCTTCAATGCCCCACGCGATCGTCGTGAGGAGCCCGTTTTTCGAGAGGATCGGCTTATCGCCCGTGTTCAGGAGGAGGAAGCCACCCGTTCCGTAGGTGTTCTTGACGTCTCCCTTTGAAAAGCAGCACTGTCCGAAGAGCGCCGCCTGCTGGTCGCCTGCAACGCCCGTGATCGGGATCTCTCTGCCGAAAAGGTTTTCCTCGGACTTGCCGAACAGGGACGCGGAGGGACGTGCCTCGGGGAGGATCGCCTTCGGAATATCAAAGAAGGTGAGCAGCTCATCGTCCCACGCGCAGGTATTGATATTAAACAGCAGGGTACGCGCGGCGTTTGAGTAATCGGTCGCGTGCGATCTGCCGCCTGTCAGACGGTAGATGAGGAAAGAGTCGATCGTTCCGAAGAGAACCTCACCCGCCTCTGCGCGTGTTCTTGCGCCCGTGACGGTATCAAGCAAGGAGCGGAGCTTAGTCGCGGAAAAGTAGGGGTCGAGAAGAAGCCCCGTTTTTTTACGGATCATTTTCTCGTTTTCGGGATTTTCCTTCAGCCTGTCGCATTCAGCGGCGGTTCTGCGGCATTGCCACACGATCGCGTTTGCAATCGGTTTGCCTGTTTTTTTGTCCCACACCACGACGGTTTCGCGCTGATTTGTGATGCCGATCGCGGCGACCTCGTCGATGGATATTTTTGCTTCGCGGATGACCGTCTGTGCGGTCCTCAGCTGCTTTTCCCAGATTTCCTCGGCGTCCTGCTCGACCCAGCCCTCCGAGGGGAAGTACTGCGTCGTTTCCTCCTGCGACATCGCAACGATGTTGCCCGAGAGGTCAAAAAGCACCGAGCGGGAGCTCGTCGTGCCCTGATCGAGTGCGAGAATATAACGCTTCATAGATGCTTGTCTCCTTATTTTTTTATGATCGGTTCGAGCGTTCGTCGGATCTGCTCTCTTACGCCCTCTGCGGACGAAGCGATGTGTCGGACATCGGCGGCGTCGGTCGACCGCGCGTTTTCCTTCTTTGTGGGAAGAAGGAGGGGACTGAGCTCCTCGAGAAACGGAGGAATCAGCTCAACGGCTACGCGAAGCGCTGACTTTTTGAGCCTTTCTCGTTCGGCAGCTACCTCTTCGATCTCCGAAACGACTGTGGACAGCCGTCCGTCCTCGTCCGTGATCCGCTGTCTCTCCTTTGGAAACGCGAGAAGAAGAGCAATCCTCTGCGCAAGATTCGTTTTTCTGAGCGTTACCGCTTCGGCAACCGATTCCTCTGTCGTGTTAAGGGCGATAAGTCTCCGCTGTATCTCCCCACACTGCGACGTGAAGACGAGTGAGGCGTCTTCAAGCGAACGCCGTTCGGCGTCCGTTAAGGGGGAAAACCACACTGTTTGTGTCTTGCTGAGCGGATCGGCAGAAAGAAGCTCTGCAAATACGGAAAGCAGGGAGTCGTAAGCCGCGGAGAGCGCTTTTTCTGCTTTCTCAAGCTTCGCAGATGCTCTTTCCCGCGCCGCACAAAGCGTTTTTGTGGCTTTCGCGTAAAGGGATGAGACGATCTCCCCGTCAGATACAGAAAGGGAAGCGTCCGTGAGCCGCTTTCGGGTCTCGAGGATCTCCCCGAGATCTTCATCTGTCAAGAGAAACGGATCGAGTGAAAGGGAGGCGATCTCCTTCCGTAGAGCAGAATATGTGTCCTTAGGATAGTTCATAGGACCTCCGAGTGTTTCTTTTTGTGAAAAAAGGGCGCCGTGCAGAGTTTGCCCGACACCCTTTTCACTTTTCAAATAGACAGGGTTGAATGCATCAACGAATGTCTACGTTTACCCGCTTGCTGGAAGAGGATGCCGCAGCCTTGATGACGGTACGGATTGCTTTCGCGATCTTTCCGTGACGGCCGATCACCATACCCATATCGTCGGGAGCAACCGTCAGCGTGAAGGTGATCTCGTGATCGGTCTCCACCTCGGTGACCTTTACTTCATCGGGGCTGTCAACGATTGCCTTCGCAATATCAGTCAGGGTTTCCTTCAAATTAACCATATTGGCTCCTTCCGAGTTCCGAGAACGCGAATCAGTTGATCGCGCCGGACTTCTTCAGGAGAGCCTTAACGGTCTCGGTCGGCTGTGCGCCGTTCTTGATCCACTTCTGTGCCTTTTCAGCGTCGATCTGAACCTCAGCGGGGTTCGTTCCGGGGTTGTAGTAACCGATCTCCTCGATGAAACGACCGTCGCGGGGG
>JAZSIN010000149.1:0-4843 GCA_045533845.1 Eubacteriales bacterium
CTGATCCATATATTCGATGCAAAGATCGGCAAGCTCCTCCTCGGTAAGCGCACGTCCGAGCTCGTTGCGCTTCTCGACGAGCACCTCTGCGGCGTCGTTCAGCTGCTCATCGGTGAGCTCGTAGCTGTGTTCAAGGAAGATCTCCTCGATTCCCGATGCGACCTCCTCGACTGTCGGAGCGTCCTCTTCGAGCAGTCCGAGCACGTCCGAGATCGCCTCCTCGTAGAGCGCTTCGTCCTTCAGAGCGGGAACCTCCTCCTGCAGCATCGTCTTCATGCCCGTGAGCTTGATCTCCTTTGCGACCTCCTTCATCTCCTCGCTCTCTTCAAGCGTGCCGAGGATCTCCTTGATCGCACCCATCTGGCTTTCGCCCTCCTCGAGCGAGCTGAACTTCGAGACCGCGTTGAGCGTGATCGAAACGTTCGGGATCACGCTTTCCCCGTCGGACTCGGCAAGGGATCTGAATACCTGACGGTAAACGGGAGCGAGAAGCTCGTTATCACCGACCTCGGGTGCCTCCACTCCGAGGAAGGCTTCTCCCTCTGCCCACGCGCCTGCCCAGACCGTAACGAAATCGGCAAAGGCGCGCGAGAGAAGCGGAGAGGAGTCGATCGCCGCAAGCACGCCCTCGAGCTCGCTTCTCTGCTCCTCGGTCATCGACGTAAGATCGAAGCCGTCCGCAGTCAGTCCCTCCGTCGCCTCAACGACCGAGCAGAGATCCGTAACGGCAACGTAAACGTCCGCCTTACCGCCCTCAAAGGTGGTCGAGGTCATTCCCTTCACCGTCCACTTGACCATATTGCCGCCGAAGAGCAGGTGCATGACGTTCGCGTCTGCGGCAACGTCAAGATCGTGCACGGTCGATACGCCGACCGCCTCCTCGAGTCCGTGCTTCAGGGTCGCGCTCCTTTCGGTCGCGGTATCGACGAGTCCCTGCAAAGAAAGGATGGGAAAGAGGATCACGAGCGCGATCAGAAATCCTTGCAGAGCACCGACACCCATACCCGCGTAGCGGTTGCCCTTCGGGAGCTTCTTCGCGGCGAAATGGACGATGATCGTTCCGACGATGATGAGGAGGGTCGAAAGGATCGCAAAGACGAAGGGGAGCAGAATGCCGCTCGACAGCACGCCGAGAAGCGCACGCGCTCCCGTTCCACCGCTCAGGATCAACGCGAGATCCTCGGGAAGGGCTGCAGCCTCAAGCAGTGAAAGCTCGGCGTTCAGCAGAACAGGTGAGAGCAGCTTCGCAACCACGAAGGCGATGACGCACGAAACGACGATAACGCCGACGCGCAGAAGCGCTCCGTAGAGACCGACCTTTCTACCGCTCAGCACCGAGCAAAGCATACACACGGCGAGAACAAGGTAGACAAAAACGAGCAGGATGATAGCGATCATGATAAAACAGGATCCTTTCTGTGGTTGATATTTATCGTTTGCAGCAGCGTGCAAAAAAGCAGTCACCTTTTCCGAACGAGGAAAACGATCCCCGACGCAAGGAGCAAGAGCAGCGACAGAAGCACGGACAAAAGGAGGAAGGTCGCGAGAAATGCGCCGATCCCGATGCAGGTGTCGGTCACCGCCCGCAGTCCCGTCGGGTAAAGAAAGAACAGACCGAGATCAAGGAGAAACCAAAGAAGGGAGAGAAACAGAAAACCCCAAAGTCCCGACCTCAGATCCGAGCCGCTGATCTCCATATGAAGAACGATCAACACGGCAAGGAGAAGATACAGATAAAAATGGAAGCGTAAGAGGTTCGACGGATCGAACAGCGCCGCGAGGACCGAAAGTGCGCGCGACAGAAGGATGGACGGCAACGCAGAAAGCTCCGAGGGGAGCTCCCCGACCGTCGAAAGGACGGGCGACGCGGATTCGGGCAGCAGAAGGCGGAGGAGGAGCAGCAGCACCGCGCTTCCACCGATGATCGGCGCGATCCCGATGAAGAAATTCCCGATCTGATGCCAGAGGTTCATTCTTTTATAGGTATGCGTCACGTAACCGATGTTCCCCCCCACGGGGTTCGGCGTCCAAAGGCAGATCCTTTTGATCCGATGCCCGAACAGAATGCAGAAAAAAGCGTGGCTGAGCTCATGGATCGGCGTTCCGACGAGTCCTGTAACGAGCTCGATGCAGTACGCGCCGCCCTTGCAGCTTTTCAGGAAAACGTGCTTCGCTCCCGCGATGGTAACTCCCGTAAAGACGATCACGCCGATCGTGACGGCAAGCTGAAACGCGTATTGCACGAGCATATTGAGAAACGTCACACGCCCACCTCCGATCAGCCTCTATCATAGAGAGAGGCTCTTCTTCCATTATACCCCTTCCCCAGCGCTTTGTCAAGACCCTACGCAGGGAATTCCAAGTCTATCCCGAGAAAGCCGTCAGGCGTATGCTTCGACCTTCAGGGTCGCATTCTCCGTAAAGTTTGTGACACGGAGGAAGCGGTCTTCGATCAGCTCAGCATCACAGCCCTTGTTTTCAAGCAGGCGCATATAAGCGTTCGGCAGCTTGAAGCGGACGTACACGACGTCTCCCTCCCGCACCTCGATCGGTACCGTCGGCGCCTTCGTAGCTGTTACGGTTCCCTGCTTGAACGCCTCCTCGGTTACGTTGATACCGTAGCAGATCGAGCCTGCCGGGGTTGTGGTAACGGTCGTCGCAAGCGTGTAGACCTCCTCTTCCACGAGATTCACGACCGCAAATGCCTCGGTGAAGCCCGAAAGCTGTACAAAGCGAGCATCGCTGTAATATTTGACTGCACAGTTCACATATCCCGAAACCCTTACCCCCTTGGGCAGGCACAAAAGAACGTAATCGTCGAGGAAGCGTCCCTGCAGACCCTCGGGCGTTACGGTCGAGCCGTCGGGCTCAATATCGTCCCAGCTCGTCACGTATTCGGAAAGATCGCCCTTTCCGAGCTTGTAGTCGATCTCAATCCCTGTCGCGCCGCCAAACGCGATGATATAGGTGCCGACGGGCGGGAGCGGATCGCTATACGTATAGGTGAGTGCCGAGCTGACGGCAGAGCTCAGTCCGCTTCCCCACACCTCTGCCGAGATCTGATAGGTGCCGACGGGAAGGTCTGAGAGGAAGCTTCTGAGATCGATCGTCACGCTTCCCTCGTGCTCCTCCAGAGAGACTACGCTCGCGACGGGGCTGCCGTCTGCATAGATAAGAAGCCACTCCGCCTCCTGTGCAAACGAGGTGATCAGGGAATCCCCATCAATGCGGATCGTAGGCTTCGCGATCGTATCGGACTCCTCCTCGTCGCTTTCCCCCGTCGTGATTCTGACGACGGCAAAGTTCTCGGTGAAGCCCGAGAGCTGTATGAATCGAGGATCCTCGAAGGTCTTGCAAATGCAGTTTGAGTATCCCGAAACCGAGATCCCCTCGGGAAGCTCGAAGAGGACGTAATCGTCGGTGAAAATGCCCGTAAGGCGGGGCGGTGACGTGACCGTTCCGTCGTGCTCGATCGCGTCCCAGATCTCCACGTACTCGGAAAGATCCTCTTTTCCGATCTTATAATCGATCGAAATGCTCAGTTCCTCGCCGAAGCCGCCGAACGCGATCAGGTAGTCACTCTGCGGCTCACCGCCCGCGTACGTGTAGAGGAGGGGTGCGCTTCGCTCGGAGCGTCCTCCGCTGCCGCGCGCCTCGACCGAGATCTCGTAGGTTCCCGCTGACAGCTGCCCGAGATGATCGCGGATATCGAAGGAAAGCGTTCCCGAGCCGTCTACCGCGATCGAGCCCGAAACGTGCGTTCCGTCTGCGTAGATCAGAATATACTCGGTCCCCTCGGGGGCGTATTCGACGTTCAGGGTGTCCCCGTCAAGCGTGACGAAAGGCGTTGCAAGCGAAATACCGCTCGCGCTGTAGGTCCCCGTGATGCCCGCGATCGTGACGCCGCTGCGGATGTTTTCGGGGAGCAAGGAGAGCGGCTTCTCGATCGTGACCGAGCGCATCGGTCTGCCCGTTCCGCTCGAGACCGTGTGGTTGCCGTTTTTGAAACTCAGAGCCCGCACCGCGATCTCCTCCCACGCGTCGGCTTCTTCGTCCGTGATGCCCGAGATCGATGGAACGCAAGGGATGCGCGCCGCCGAGGTCGCGATCCCGTCTCCCGCGATCACACCGACCCAAAGCTCGGAAACGTTCTGAAAAAACGGAACGGTAACGCTGTTCCCCTCGATCGGGACATCGCAATAGACCATACTGCCGTGTCCGTTCTGCTCTCTGTAAACGAACCGCGCAGTTTTTCCCGCCTTCGTGCGCCACTCGTCGTCAAACGTAAAGAGGATGCGACTGTCGGTGTTGCCCGAAACGAGAAGAGGCTGTCTGCCGCCGTCAGAGAGCACCTCGGCGACACGGTTCTTGATTACAACGTAAATATTCATTCAATTCTCCCTTTCAGAAAAGTGAAATCAAAAAAGCGCAAAAAACACCCGAGCCCCACGCGGTGGAAAATGGGGGACTTCGGGAAACTTTTGCGCTTCTCAGCGTATAGGAGCGCCGCGGTGCCCGTGCGACGCGCTTTTTTGAGGCTTTCACCTCACGCTTATATTATACCATAAAACAGCAATTTTGTCAAGAGGATATTTCGGTTTTCCGTAATATTTTTCTCCGTTCTTCAACAACCTGTATAAAAAAGCAGCACCGAGAGGAGCGATATGCTCCGACGTGGGACTGCATTTTTTATAAAAAAAGAAAGAGGGATAGATCCACTGAAAACCGAACAAAGTAACTGAAACGTAAAAACGAAACTCAAGAAATAATGTGTTGACTTGAACCTTCAAAGAAGGAAGCAAGCCCTCGGTCTATTAGTATCGGTCAGCTGAGTACATTACTG
>JAZSIN010000148.1:0-4463 GCA_045533845.1 Eubacteriales bacterium
GCCTCCGACTTCCCCCTGATTACGGTGGATCCCTACTTTTCAGTGTGGTCGTTTGACTCAAATCTGAACTACTCCCGAACGGTTCATTGGACGGGAAGATCCAACGCGCTTACGGGTCTCGTAACGGTCGACGGACAGGAATACTCTTTCCTCGGCTATCACCGTAATTATAAAAAAATGAAGCAGGTCTCCCTCGAGATCGACGCACTTTCGACGACGGCAATCTTCGAGAGTGATGCGATCACGCTTCGCGTTGTCTTCACGACACCGCTCCTCCTCGAAGACTACCGTCTACTCACCCGTCCCGTTTCCTATATGCAGGTGACGTACACGTCGCGTGACGGAAAGGCGCACGAGGTTTCGGTGAACGTGACGGCGACGGACGAGCTTTGTCTTGATCGTGGCGGACAGAGCCCGATCGTGACAGAGGAGGTCTCCTTCGGTTCTCTCTCGGGCGTGTCGATGGGTAACTCCGAGCAGAATCCGCTGAACCGCTCGGGGGACAATCTCCGCATCGATTGGGGATACTTCTATCTGTGCGCTGATCTTAAGGACGCCGCTGTACGGAGAGAGGAACGGTGGATCGGCGTTTCGGGATCGCTCACGGAGAACGCACCGGCGCTTTATCTTTTCGCGTACGACGACTGCGGAAGGAGTATCGAATATTTCGGCGCGCATCTCTCGTCCTATTGGAACAAGGACGGTCAGACGATCGGGGAAGCGATCCTCGAGGCGGCTGAGGAATACGACACGGTGTATCAGCGCTGTGCAGCCTTCTCGCAAAAGCTTTACAATGATGCATATGCATCGGGCGGGGAAAAATATGCAGAGCTGCTTTCGCTCGCGTACCGCCAGGCAATCGCCGCGCACAAGCTCGTGCTCGACGAAAGCGGCGAGATCCTCTTTATCTCGAAGGAATGCTTCTCGAACGGCTGTGCCGCTACTGTCGACGTTTCCTATCCCTCGATCCCGCTCTTTCTTCTCTACAATCCCGAGCTTGTGAAGGGAATGATGCGCCCCGTCTACCGCTACGCGCACTCGAAGGAGTGGGAATACGATTTTGCGCCGCACGATGTGGGTAAATACCCTTTGCTGAACGGTCAGGTCTACGGCGGCAACGCGCTTCACAAGCAGATGCCCGTTGAAGAATGCGGCAATATGCTTGTGATGGAGGCGAACGTTGCAATTGCAACAGGTAAAGCAGACTTCGCGCTGTCGCATCTTAAAACGCTCGAAAAGTGGAGCAACTATCTGATCCGATACGGCGTAGATCCCGAAAATCAGCTTTGCACCGACGATTTCGCGGGTCACCTCGCGCACAACTGTAATCTTTCCCTCAAGGCGATCATGGGACTTCGCGGTATGGCGATCATTATGAAGATGCTCGGGAAGGTGAAAAAAGCAGCGTACTACCGCAGAGAGGCGAAGCGGATCGCCAATATCTGGATGGAGACCGCACTGAACGAGGACGGCTCGACCCGCCTTGCGTTCGATCAGCCGGGCACCTACTCGATGAAGTACAATATGGTCTGGGACAAGGTGTGGGGAACGCGCCTCTTCTCGCAAAAGATGATGGACGGGGAGCTCCGCCACAACCGAAAGCACTTTGAACGGTACGGTATGCCGCTCGACAGCCGTGCCGAGTACACAAAGTCGGACTGGCTCGTTTGGACTGCGTCGATGGCGTCGAAGAAGTCAGCATTTGAATCCTACATTGAGCCTCTGTGGCGTTGCTATAACGAGAGCGACACCCGTGTGCCGATGACCGACTGGTACGACGTTAAGAGCGGGCGGATCGTTGCCTTCCAGAACCGCACCGTGCAGGGCGGTCTCTTCATGCGTGTGTTGATGGATGTGTGGAAGGATAAGGACATCAAATAGTTTTTGGAAAACAAAAAAGAGCCGCAGTGCGGCGGAGGGAGAAAAGAATGCTTCTCATTAAAAACGGACATGTAAAGACGATGGTAGGGGACGACCTTAAAAATGGAGCGGTGCTGATCGGCGACGACGGCAAGATCCTCGAGGTCGCGCCTGTGATCGAGGAAAAGGAGGGAATGACCGTGATCGACGCCGCAGGACGGCTCGTCACGCCCGGGTGCGTTGAGGCGCACTGTCATATCGGCGTTCACAACTCGGCGGTGCGCTGGGAGGGTATGGATTTCAACGAAAAATCCGACCCGATCACGCCGCAGGTCCGCGCGATCGACGGCATCAATCCGATGGATGAGACCTTCCTTCTCGCCATCCAAAACGGCGTGACCACCGCCTGCACGGGCCCCGGCAGTGCGAACGTGGTGGGCGGTAGCTTTGCGGCGATCAAGCTCGTCGGAAAGCGGGTCGACAAGATGATCGTGAAGGACCCCGTCGCGATGAAGTGCGCGTTCGGCGAGAACCCGAAGGGTGCGTACGGTCAGAAGAACAGCAAGGCGCCCGTCACGCGTATGGCGAACGCCTCGATGCTGCGCGAGCTGCTTTATAAGGCGAAGAACTACGTCAATGAGAAGGACGCGGGGAAGGATCCGAAGTTCGATCTGAAGCTTGAAGCGATGATCCCCGTCATTCGCGGTGAGATTCCGCTGAAGGCGCACGCGCACCGTGCGGATGATATCTTCACCTCGATTCGTATCGCGAAGGAATTCGGTATTAAGCTCACGCTTGACCACTGCACCGAGGGTGCGCTTATCGCGGAGGAGCTTGCAGAGGAGGGGTATCCCGCATTTGTCGGTCCGTCCTTCGGCAGTAAGTCGAAGATCGAGCTTCGGAATAAGAGCTTTGAGACGGCGGGCGTGCTTCATAAGGCGGGCGTTCCGATCAGCATCACGACCGACGCACCCGTAACGCCGCTCGAGACCCTTCCGCTTTGCGCGGGACTTGCGGCGGCACACGGACTCCCCTATGAGGAGGCGTGGCGTGCGATCACGGTGAATCCCGCTGAGCAGATGGGCATCGGCGACCGCGTCGGCAGTCTTGCATGCGGCAAGGACGGCGACGTCGTCGTCTGGACCGCCGATCCGCTCACGACGATCGGCGCGAGAGCGTATGTGACCGTGGTGGACGGTAAGATCGCTTACAGCGACCCTGCGCTGCAGGATTAAAATCGGAGCCGCTACGGCGGCGGAAGGGAGCTTCACTATGACAGAGCTGTCGTTTCCGTACGGAAAAGAAAAGATCAGGTACACGTTCTCAACGCAGCTTGTCGGCCTTCTCACGTCGTCGATCGAGGAGTACGAGCCTGAAATGGGGGAGGTAGATCTCGTCAAGGCGGCGATGGCGTCGCCCGTCGGGTCCCCCGGCCTCTCGACTCTTGCGCGAGGCAAACGGAAGGTCGTCCTGATCGCGTCCGACCACACGCGTCCCGTGCCGAGCAAGGTCATCGTGCCTCAGATGCTCCGTGAGATCCGCGAGGGGAATCCCGACGCCGAGATCACGATCCTGATCGCGACGGGCTGTCACCGCGGCACGACGCGAGAGGAGCTCGTCTCGAAGTTCGGGGAAGAGATCGTCGCGAAGGAGCGGATCTATATCCACGACTGTGACGAGCGCGAGATGCTCGTGAACGTCGGCGTTCTGCCGTCGGGCGGTATATGTGAGATCAACCGTCTTGCAGTCGAATGCGATCTCCTCGTCGCAGAGGGCTTCATTGAGCCCCACCTTTTTGCGGGCTTCTCGGGCGGGCGCAAGAGCGTGCTTCCGGGGATCGCGGGACGGGCGACCGTGCTCGCAAATCACTGCGCGGAGTTCATCGCCTCGGACCGCGCGAGGACGGGCATTCTCGACGGCAATCCGATCCATGGAGATATGCTGTGGGCGGCGAAGCGAGTCGGACTTTCGTACGTAGTGAACGTTGTTCTTGACGCCGACAAACGGGTGATCTACGCCGTTGCGGGTGACGTCGAAGCGGCACACAGAAAGGGAACCGAGTTCCTTTCAGGGCTGTGCGGTGCGAAGGCGGTGCCTGCCGATATCGCGGTCACAACGAACGGCGGCTATCCGCTTGATCAGAACGTCTATCAGGCGGTGAAGGGAATGACGGCGGCTGAGGCGACGGTGAAGGACGGCGGCGTGATCATTATGCTCGCACGGTCGAATGACGGAACGGGTGGCGAACACTTCTACCGTCAGCTTGCGGATGAACCGGACATTGAAAAAACAATGGCGGGCTTCCTCGCGAGAGGACGGAACGAGACCCTGCCCGACCAATGGATGTCGCAGATCCTCATCCGCATTCTGATGAAGGCGCGTGTTGTATACGTGTCGGAGATGCCCGACGAGATGGTCGAAAAGCTGCATATGATCCCCGCGCACTCGCTCGGGGAGGCGCTTCAGGTCGCGAGGTGCCTCGTCGGTAGGGAGGACGCGACCGTAACGGCGATCCCTGACGGAATCGCGGTCATGGTCACGGGGTAAGGATACAAAAGAAAAAGCTTCTCCAGGTAGGAGAGGTGTCACGAAGTGATGAGGCG
>JAZSIN010000036.1:0-4267 GCA_045533845.1 Eubacteriales bacterium
CGGCGATCTCATTCATCAAAAACGCGATTCGAAGAAGCGAAAATGCAATGTTCTCTGCCGAGATCTTCGCGTTTATGGCGCACCGAATCATGAAAAAGCGCTTCGATACGAAGGCGTTCGAGGCTGCCTGGAAGAATATTCTGTTCTGTCACTTCCACGATATTATGGGTGGTTGCTCGATCAAGGACGCTTATACCGATGCAAATTATATGATCGGCGAAAGTATGTCTTTTGCGATGAAAACCGAGAACAACTCCCTTCAGACCCTGTCGTGGGCAATCGACACACGCGACTCCAAAAAGGGGCTTCCCGTGATCGTATTCAACCCGCACGGCTTCCCCGTCGAGGATCTCGTATCCATCAACAAGGAGGTCCATCGGATCTGCGACGAGAATGGAAACGACGTCGCACTCCAGCACGTCCGCTCACAGACCTTCAGCTGTAAAAAGCGGTCGGACACCGCATTCATCGCAAGTGTTCCCGCAATGGGCTATGCGACCTATTACATTCGGAAGCCTGAGCCCGTAGCGGAGGAGGAGAGCGTATGCGAGTCCGTAGCCGAGGCAGAGGAGGAAATGAAGCCCTTGCTCTCGATCACAGAGACCGCGATGGAAAACGAATCCTTCCGCATCGAATTCGAAAAGCACACGGGCTACGTAAAGTCGATCTACGATAAAACGAACGACTGTGATCTCCTGAGCGGCTACGGCGCCGTTCCCACCGTTTATGATGAATTCGCGCACGACACCTGGTCGCACGCCCGCAACTTCTTTGACCGCGAGATCGCAAAATTCGCAGATGCAAAGCTGAAGATCTTCGAAGAGGGTCCGCTCCGCGTAACGATGAAGGTCGTGAGCCACTACAACAGCTCGACCCTCACGCAGTATTTCAGCCTCCGAAGAGGCGCACGGACGATCGACGTACGGGCGACCGTCGATTGGCACGAAAAGCACAAGCTTCTGAAGCTTGTATACGCTACTGCAATCTCGGGAGGAGACGCCTTCTACGAAATCCCCTTCGGCGTGATCTGCCGTCCCACCGACGGTGAGGAGGAGCCGGGACTCGGTTTCATCGCACTGAAGAAGGACAACGTCGGACTTGCGATGCTGAACAACAACAAGTACAGCTTCTCGGTGAAGGACAACGTGATGAACCTCACGGTCGTCCGCAGTCCCCTCTACGCCGATCACGGCAGAGGCAGGGACGACGAATGCGAGTTTACCGATCAGGGAAGTCACGACTTCTCCTATTCCCTCCTGCCGATCCGCGACAGCGGGTGGCATAGCGTCGTGAAGGAGGCGAGGAAGCTGAACCTCCCAATGACCTATATTATGGAGAACAACCACAAAGGAACGCTCGAAAGCACCTTCTGCGGCCTAAAATGCGATGCACCGAATATCGTCATCAGCGCCCTGAAGCGCGCGGAAGACGGAAACGGGATCGTTCTCCGCGCCTACGAGACCGACGGCGTCGACACCGACGCGACCTTCTCCGGCGCACTTCTCCCCGCACCGCTTAGCGTACGCTTCGGCGCGCACAGCGTAAACACCTACCTCTATTCCTTTGAAACAGCGGAATGGAAAGAGGTGCTTATAACTGAGTACGATCTGTAACAGCCGTATACCCCAAAATACAGTCCATACAGAAAAGAAAAGGAATGAATATGAAGATAGGGATCGATATCGGTGGAACAAAATGTGCCGTCGTTCTCGGAGACGATACGCATATTGAGAAGAAAATCAAATTTGCCACTACGACCTGCGAGGAAACCATCCAGAATATCATAGCGGCAGTATCACAGATCGGTGACGGAGATACGATCGGAATATCCTGCGGGGGACCGCTCGACGCCAAAAGAGGCGTCATACTGTCCCCTCCCAATCTCGTCGGCTGGGACAATATACACATCACGGATATACTCAGCGAAAAATTCGGTGTTCCCGCTTATCTATGCAACGATGCCAACGCCTGCGCGCTTGCCGAATGGCGATACGGTGCGGGAAAAGGCACGAAAAATATGATCTTCCTTACCTTTGGAACAGGCTTTGGCGCAGGTATCATACTAAACGGAAGATTATATGACGGCGCCTGCGGTATGTCAGGAGAGATCGGGCATATAAGGCTTTCCGATTACGGTCCCATAGGCTACGGAAAACAGGGCTCAATAGAGGGCTTTTGCAGTGGCGGCGGCATCGCGCAGATCGGCAGAAGCTTAGCCCTCGAAAAGCTCCAACAGGGAGAAATCTTGCCGTACTGTAAAACTGCCTCGGATCTCGACTCCATAACTGCAAAGCTTCTTGCCGACTATGCAAAAACAGGCGACAAGGTCGGAATCGAGGCTTACAGGATATGCGCCGTGATGCTCGGAAAAGGTCTTTCTATTCTCGTTGACCTGCTCAATCCCGACGCAATCGTTATAGGAAGTATATTCACGCGCGCCGAGGAGCTGATACGTCCTCATATGGAACGGGTGCTTGAGAAAGAAACGCTTACGGAGGCTCGCCTTGCCTGTAAGATACTTCCTGCCGCTCTCGGTGAAAGCATTGGAGACTTTGCCGCGCTTACGGTAGCATTTGAAGGAGAAAACTTATATGCTTAACGATCTTTTTAAAAGATATCCACAGTTAAAGGCTTGCGAAGAGGATATTCTGAAAGCAAGACAAATGATGCTCAGTACATATCGAGCCGACGGAAAGATCCTCGTTTGCGGAAATGGCGGCTCAGCGGCGGACTCCGACCATATCGTGGGCGAGCTTATGAAAGGATTTTTACTGAAACGGAGAATGGATCACGATACCGCCAAGAAATTCACGGATATCCTTGGCGACAGTGCTGATTCCTTTATCGAAAACCTCCAATGCAGCATACCCGCCATCTCACTTCCCTCACAAAGCGCGGTTCTTTCAGCCTATGCAAATGACGTTGATCCGTCTCTTGTATATGCTCAACTTGTTTTCGGATATGCAAAAAAGAACGATCTGCTCATAGCATTATCCACATCAGGAAATTCAAAAAACGTTCTTGCAGCTGTACAAGTGGCAAAAGTGCTTGGAATTCAAGCTTTTGCCCTCACCGGAGCTGCGGGTGGCAAAATCTCGGAGCTATGTGACTGCACGATACGTGTTCCGGAAACAGAGACCTTTAAGGTCCAGGAGCTCCATCTCCCCGTATACCATTACCTTTGTGAAGCGATAGAACACAACTTATTCGGTATGTAAGACAGTAATACAGCGCATTTGTAAAAATAAAATATAGACACGGGAGACCCCTTATCGGGTCTCCCGTGTCTATGTATGGATGAATGCCCGATCAGTTGCAGATGCAACGCTCGGTATCCTTATCGAAGAAGTGCATTCTGGTCATATCGAATGCGACCTTGATGTTGTCGTCAGCGCGAGAGGTCGAACGCGAGGAAACGCGAGCCGTCAGGTTGATCGGATCAGCGTACTCGTCGCCCTGCGGAACGGTGAGGTAAAGATAGATCTCTGCACCCATAAGCTCGGTCACGTCGACGTGGGTCTCAACGATGCTGTCTGCCTTGAGAGAAACCTGCATCGGGTCATCTGCGATCGCCTCGGGACGAAGACCTGCAACGACCTCCTGACCGATGTACTCGCGGAGGGCAGGATTGTTCGCCTTCTCTGCGGGAAGCTTCAGGCTACAAACAGGAGACGGATCCTCTTCGCTCTTCTTACCGAACTCGAAGTAGAGGTCACCCTCCTTCTCAACAACAGAGCCGTTGATGAAGTTCATCTGAGGCGTTCCGATAAAGCCGGCAACGAAGATGTTGCAAGGATTGTCATACAGATGCTGAGGAGTATCAACCTGCTGAATGAAGCCGTCCTTCATAACGACGATACGGGTTGCCATCGTCATTGCCTCGACCTGGTCGTGGGTAACGTAGATGAAGGTAGTGCCGATTCTCTTATGAAGCTTGGTAAGCTCGGTTCTCATCGTTGCACGGAGCTTTGCGTCGAGGTTCGACAGCGGCTCGTCAAGGAGGAAGACCTTGGGGTTACGGACAATTGCTCGGCCGAGTGCAACACGCTGCTTCTGACCACCGGAGAGAGCTTTCGGCTTACGGTCGAGCAGGTGGGTAATGTCGAGGATTCTTGCAGCCTCTTCAACCCGGCGCTTGATCCCCTCCTTCGGCGTCTTATTCAGCTTCAGACCGAATGCCATATTCTCAAACACGGTCATATGCGGGTAAAGAGCGTAGTTCTGGAACACCATCGCGATCTTACGATCCTTAGGAGCAACGTCGTTT
>JAZSIN010000001.1:0-2311 GCA_045533845.1 Eubacteriales bacterium
ACATGGCTACGATCCGACTTCCACGCCCACGACGAATGCGGGACGCGTTGTCTTCTGTATCGGTGCAGGTCTTCTGACCTTCCTGATCAGACGCTTCGGTATGTATCCCGAGGGCGTTTCCATCGCGATCCTCACGATGAACCTCCTCACTCCCTTTATCAATGATTTCACGAAGAAAAAGACGCTCGGAGGTGTGAAATGATGAAGCTTTTGAAGACTTTTCTGATCCTCCTCGTCGTGGTCGCTGTGTTCGGCGGCGCGATGTTTGCGCTCGACCTCTTTACAGGTCCCATCATTGAAAAGAACAACGCAGGCGCACAGTTTGCTCCCCTCCTCGCGGTCATGCCCGAGGGAGCGGAATTCGATGGAGACGCCTGCATCTACGACAAAACGAACGCATCCGCTTCCACGCTGAAGGACGTTCCCTCGAGCATTCTCTCGGTCTATAAGGAAGCAAAGGGCCTCGGCTACGCGATCCGCTTCACGGCTGAATCGAATTACTCGACCGCCCCGATGGAGATCACCATCGGCATCTCGGCAGACGGCAAGATCTATAACGTACAGATTGACTCCTATAACGACACCCCGAGCTTCGACTTCCGCACGAAGGACCCGAATTACCTTTCTTCCTACGTCGGAAAGGATTCGGCGCTCGCCGACGTCGGAACCGTTTCGGGCTCGACCTTCTCCTCCACCGCCTTTAAGAACGGCGTCAGTGAGGCAATGGGCGTCTTGATCGCAAACGAGCTGATCGCAGAGGGCGTCAAGTCCGATGATCAGATCCTCACCGAGCTGATCGCCACTGTTGCTCCCGGCTACTCGAAGCTGATCGACGTTACCGCATCCGGCAATATCGTGAAGGCATTCAAGGCTGAAAACGAGGTCGGCTTTGCATACATAATGAAGTCGGGCGACGCGAGCTACCTTGCGGTCGCCAATGCGACAGGCGTATGTAAGCTCTACAACGTCGAGGGTACGGACGTGACCGCGGACCACGCGGATCTCGTAGCCGAGGCTGCTGCACACGCGGTGCAGAATCAGACCGACTACACGGACACGCTGAAGGCGAAGATCGGAAGAATGATGTCGGGCATTTCCGATATCACCACGATCGAGCTGAGCACCTATAACACCGTCGCGGCGGCGGCAAGCTTCACCCTTGAGGGAACGACCTACTACGCGTTCTACTCGAGAAGCGTCGGCTTCCACCAGATGGACGTTTACGTTATCATCGACGAAAGCGGTGCGATCACAAAAATCGACGCCCAGCAGTTCATCTTCGACGAGGAATACTTCGGCGCATTCGGCGGTATGGACGTGACCGAGTACAAGAACGGCTTCGTCGGTCTAACGAAGGACACCTGGAACGATGAAACGGCTGTTATCGCGACTGCAACGATGACCTCGAACGCGATGAAGCAGTCGACAAGAGACGCGTTCGACGCGTTCAGTTCTATCGAAAAGGGAGGCGAACAGGAATGAAAAAGACGAAAACCTCTTATCTTCTCAGAGGCACGCCATCCGTGCTTCTGGTGCTCGGTGCGGGCTTCGTAATGGCGTCCAGCGCCGATATCCGCGCCGCGCTCGGTATGGGCGCCGCCGTACTCCTCTCAATGCTTCTCTCCTCGATCGTCGTCTCGGGTCTCCACAAGCTCATTCCGAGCTACGCGAAGATGCCGGTCTATCTCCTGATCATCACGGGCTTCGTTTCGCTGATCTCGATGCTGATGGAGGCATTCTTCCCCATCGTCGTCGATATGCTCGGCGTGCATCTCGCCACCCTCGCGGTCAGCGCGGTCATCTACCGCGATGCCGAGGAGGTCGCAGACCATAACGGCGAAGCAACCTCGATCAAGACCGCACTCGTCACGGGCGCGTTCTTTACCGTCGTAATGGCGGTCTGCGCGTGCATTCGCGAGGTGCTCGGAAACGGCACCTTCTGGGGCATAAAGATCGGATTTCTGCAGGACTACAGGATCTCATCGCTCGCAGGCGCGTTCGGCGGTTACCTCGTCCTCGCGATCGTCCTCGCCGTGATCAATAAGATCACGGGTCTCCACCACCATTTGATCGAAGAAACTGCAGAAAAGGAGGAAAACTGATATGGGACTTAAGATCATTCTCGGTATCCTTCTCGCGGGTATCTTCTCGAACAACTACGCACTTCTTCATTTCCTCGGCACGGGCGCCGTGCTCGAAAACGAGCGTCCGACGCGAAAATCCCTCCTCCTCGGTCTCGGCACCACGGTGGTCATGCTCCTTTCAACGCTGATCACTTGGCCGATCGATCACTACCTCCTCAAGGAGGTCC
>JAZSIN010000072.1:0-6812 GCA_045533845.1 Eubacteriales bacterium
ACTTCCTGAGCCTTGAGGATCTCACCGCAAACAGAGCAATGCTTGCCCTCAGTCAGACCGGTTGCGGTACAGGTAGCATCCACAGCCGCATCAATGACCTCGGTGTGACCCAGAGCATCCACAAGGCTGTCGGTGTAGCTGTCATTGCAGACCGAGCAGGTGTGGGTGGTGTAGCCGTCCGCAGTACAGGTGGGGGCCGTCACAACAGAAGCATAGCTGTGTCCCGTGGCGGGAATGCGCCCCTGGGAGGTGAGGATCTCACCGCAGACCGCGCACTTCACGCCCTCGGCAAAGCCGTCCTCGGTACAGGTGGGGGGAACGGCGGTCAGGGTCTGCTCAGTGTGTCCCTTGGCGGCGGTTTGCCCGTCGGTGTAGGTATGGCCGCATACGGAGCAGATATGGGTGGTATAGCCGCCCGCCGTACAGGTGGGTGCGGTTACAACGCTTTGGTAATCGTGCCCCTTGGCGGGAACGGGTTGCTGAGCCGTAAGGATCTCGCCGCAAACAGAGCATTTTTCGCCCTTGGTAAGACCCGCTTCGGTACAGGTAGCGTCAGCAGCGGGGAGGACTGCGGGAGTATGCCCCTTGGCGGGTACGATCTGTTGTGCGGTGATGATCTCATCGCATACCGAGCATTTGATGCCCTCGGTTAGTCCCGTTTCGGTACAGGTCGCCTCCGTAGCGGGAAGCGTCTCGTGCGTGTGTCCCGTAGCATTCACACGGTCATCCGTGTAACTATCGCCGCAGGTACAGGTATATGTGGTATACCCTTCAGCCATACAGGTGGGGGCGGTGATCGCGGCTTCGTAGGTGTGCGCAAGCTTAGGGATCTCTTTGGCTTCAACGTGTCCGCAATGCTCGCAGTCTCGTTTGCTTTGACCGAGCTCTGTGCAGGAGGGAGCTTTGAACTCATACCATTCCCCAAACTCATGGGGAATTCTATCTACGTAATTACCTATGTACGAGTCACCGCATTCGCTACAGATGTAGGTAGTATAGCCCCGTTCCGTACAGGTAGGAGGTGTTATGACAGCGTCGTAGGTATGGCTCAGCATACCGATGATCTCGGTCTCAAAGTAATCGCAATTGGCGCAATCGCGTCTCTTTTCGCCGTTTGAATCATAGGTAGGCGCAACCGTTTCTCTCCATTCACCCATAGAATGGGGAACGGTATTCGTATAATCCGCCACATAATGGTAGCCACAGGCACAGGTGTAGGTGGTATAGCCCTGCGCGGTACAGGTGGGGGCGGTCACAACGGCGGCATAGCTGTGTCCCGTTGCGGGCGTATGCTCGCCAACGTAACTGTCGCCGCAAGCACAGGTATAGGTAGTATAGCCGCCAGCCGTACAGGTGGGAGCGGTGACGGCGGCGGTATGATCGTGTCCCGTTGCTGTGACCTTGTCACCCACGTAGGTGTCGCCACATACACCGCAAATATTTGTCGTGTAACCGTCCGTGGTGCAGGTGGGAGCGGTAACCCTTGCGGTATAGCTGTGACCGGTAGCCGCCATCTCGTTATCAACGTAGGTGTGACCGCAGATGCAGGTGTAGGTCGTGAAGCCTCCGCTCGTGCAGGTGGGGGCTGTAACGACGGCGGAATACTGATGACCGATCGCCTCCTTCTTGCGGGTCTCGGTATGTCCGCAGGTACTGCACACTCTCGATTCCTCGCCATCCTCGTCGCAGGTAGGAGCCTTGTTCACCGTCCATTTGTTCATGGTATGGCCCAAGGCGGCAACGTAAGTGTCTACGGTGGTCAAGCCGCAAGCACAGCTATGTGTCGTATAGCCCTGCTCGGTACAGGTGGGCGGGGTGATCTCATAATGAAGGATATGCTTGGTGCGTGGCGTAAAATCGCTGTCATAGGAATAACCGCATACACAGGTGTAGGTGGTATAACCGATGGACGTACAGGTGGGCATGGTCACGACGGATGTGAATTGATGTCCAAGCGCGGCGGTATAGTCGTCCTTATACCGATCACCGCAAGCGCAGACGTAGGTAGTATAGCCCTGATCGGCGCAGGTAGGTGAAGTGACAGTAGCCGTATGACTGTGTCCTGTGGCAGGCAGGACTTCGATCTCGTACAGCTCGCAATCGCTGCAATCACGGCGTCTCTCGCCGTCCTCGGTGCAGGTAGGTGTTTTTACATTGTACCATTCTCCGAAGGTATGCGTAACGGTGATACGCTCAAGATCTTTTCTATAGAGACTATCGCTGCTTAAAAGCGCGGCCATTCCGGTGGGGTCGGCCACCAGCTCCTGCAGAACCGCGGTTGTTCCGTTATAGTACCAATTATCCGATTCTTCAAACGTAGCGTAGGCCAGAGGACAGCCGCGGAATGCAAGCTCGCCAATAAATTCAACGCTTGCGGGAATTGTCACGCCCGTCAGTGCGCTATGCTGAAAAGCACCGTATTCGATCTCCGCAACATTGGCGGGTATGACAATATTCGTCAATGCCACACAGTAATAAAACGCGCCGGCTTCGATTACGCGCAAGCTGTTGGGCAGGGAGATATTCTGCAATGACACGCAGGATGAGAATCCGTCTATGGGCAGGGACTCAACTCCCTCTTCGACCACGAGCGTTGTCAGATCCATACACCCGCTGAACGCGCCCCTCTCCAGCTTTGCCGTACCCGGTATAGTGATCTGCGTCAAGCCGTCAACTCCGCCAAAGCAGCTACGGCCGAGAATGAGTGGAGCATTGCTTGGCAATTCAATACTCGGTATATCCGCATCGTAGAATGCCGCATACTCAATTTCCCGTAAGCTATCCGGAAAAACGATGCTGCCAATGGTAGCAAAGCGGAAGGCGTATTCGCCGATTACGGTAATGCCCTCAGGAATTACGACGCTTGTATAGGTGCCGCTACTAAATCCTTCACCAACTCTGGTTACAGGCTTTCCGTTATACTCGGAAGGGATCACCAGATTTTCCGGAAGCCCGGTATAGTGATACGCGCTGACCGAATAGGTGCCATCCTTTCGCTCCGTAAACTTGAAGCAGCTGTAATTCGTTACGCCGCAATGCGCGCAACTTAAATCCTCATCGTCCTCGCCGAAATCGTGGGCACTGAGGTCCACCTCAACGATGCTTCCCTCATAGCTGTCCCCGCAGGCGCAGGTATAGGTCGTATATCCTTCTGCTTTACAGGTAGGCGCAACGACTGTAGCCGTATGGGTATGTCCCGTAGCGTCAAGCTGTCGGGTGTCGGTGAGAAGGCACACGGAGCATACGCGGGATTCCTCCCCCTTTTCGGTGCAGGTTGCCGCTTTGGTAACCGTCCACTCCCCCATGGTGTGATCGGCAAGGGACGTGAATTCGTCACGGTAATTATCTCCGCAGACCGAGCAAGTATACATCGTGTAGCCCTGCTCTGCACAGGTGGACGCTACAATGGTGGAGGTATATGTATGCCCGAGCCTGTCGATCAGCTCCAGCTCAAACTGCTGACAGCCCTCCACGGTACACAGCTTGGCCCGCACGCCCTGGGTGGAGCAGGTCGGAGCCAGCACCTCCTGCCATTCGCCGAGGGTATGCTCGTGCTCGGGAACTTCTACGTTGGGATCCGTCTCGTCACAAGCTGTAAGCGTGCATAAGAAAAGCAACGCCGTCAGGATTATGCACAGCATCAAAAATTTCTTTTTCATATCTGTTTCTCCATAAAATCAAAGTATATCAGGTTTTGCTCATACATTCGATGCATAAGCCGTCCGTGTCGTGATAGCAGTCATCACATACCCGCCTTTGGCAGACGGGACAGCGGTTGACGTGCAGCAAGACCTCCTTGTTCGCCCGATCATACGCGCTTGCGTGGTCGCTCTGCCAGATCAACTCTCTTGCCTTTTGCTCCGACCTTGAGATAAAGATTTTCGCTTTGAACGGCGGCTTGTACGGATAGGTGATCTTGGAGACCTCACACCCGCACAGGTCGCAAAAAAAAGTAAACCTGAACACCTCAAGCGTGGAGCCGTCCTCATACTTTTTCGTTACGGGTTCCAGCATTCTTCTCCCCCCTCTCGTTTCGGTCATCATACTGTTCTCCCATTATATAGGATATTGACGGTTCTGTGACCCTCCCGGCAGGGGGGTAATTGGGGGGGAGCAGGTTTTTTTCGCCGAAACGGGAGAAATATGATCGACTTCAGGCATACACACAGAGCAGCCGATCACTCGACTGTTCTGTGTGTATGGCTTAGGGAGCCTTACGATGCCTTCCGTCGATCCGCTCGAACAGCTCGTTCTTGCTTCCGACACCCAGCTTCCCGTAGACCTTTCGTGTGTATTCCTTGACGGTGTTGACCGTGATACCGAGATAGTAGGCGATCTCGCTCTGCTTTCTGCCCTTGAGCAGCTCGCGCAGCACGTCCAGCTCGCGGTCTGTCAGAAGATTGACCTCCTCCGTATCCCGCAGGATGCGGTCGATCTCTTCATCCGTGTAGCGCATCCGAACAATGATGGGAGGCGGGACGGTTGCCGTGCCCTCGGCGGGGACTGCGTCAGAGACGGCAGGGATGGGCTCGCGCTCCTTGCGGTTGCGTCTGAAAAGGAGCAGAACGCAGACGACACCAAGCACCGACACGGCAACCGACAGGAGCACAATGGGAAGGAGGGGAAAGCGGGGAGGCTCCTCGCCGGGAGGTGCCGTCGAAGGCGTGACAGGCTCGGTGGCGGGAGTTGAAGTCACTTCGGTATCAGGCAATATGACAGGCTCCGTATCCGGCGTTGTGACAGGCTCCGTTACCGGCGGCTCGGGGGGGACCGTCTCGGGCGGCACCTCGGGCTCTTTAAGACGGTAGCAGGCGGAATAGGGGACGTCGCCTGGGGGACTGTGCACCGTACCCTCCGCGATAGGCTCTCCCTCACCGTCAGCCGTGGCGAACCATCCCGAGAAGGTATAGCCCTCCTTGGCCTCTGATTCAGGGAAGAGGATCGGTGCGCCGAAGTCGCAGGACACCCTCGTTTCGGTCTCTCCCATCACAAAGGTGATCTTGTAGGTGTTGGGTGTCCAGACCGCGTACAGATCGACGTACTCGGTGCCGCCTCCCACGGAGAGCCGCGTATCGGGGGCGTAGTCCCCTCCGTCATCGAATTGCCAACGGTCGAAGGTATAACCGTCCTTTTGGTATTCGGGCAGGCACGGTATCTCACCGTAGTTGACCGTGACGGTATCCTTTACCTCTCCGTCCACAAGGAAACGGTAGGTCATATCGGAACGGGCATTGTTGCCTGCGTGGAAAACGCCGTGGCGGTTATCAAAGCGGTTACCCGAGACGCCCTCCAAAGCATCGCCGTCGATCTCCACGCTGCCCTCCATATGCTCATAAGGATCGCCCAAGTGATTGGTTTCAGTCATGTAACAGTATTGATTTGCCTCGCTCGGCATCGCTTCTGTGCGACCTTCGCCGTGAAGGGCACATCCGAACAAGGAAAGGCGTTCCGCATCGTATTCCTTCATAGCAGGCGTGTTGCCCGACAAGGTGGAGAGAACCAGGAAGGTCTTGCCCACACCTCCGCTACCGATCTCCGCTTGGTTTTCGGATATGTAAAGCGCGCCGCCGGATGCGGCCGTATTGTTTGCGATCGTGCCGTTGACAACGGTAACGAGGTTATTGCCGTAATTCTCATTCCAGATACCGCCTCCGTTCTCGGTTGCACGATTGCCCGAGATCACACAGCCGTCCAGTACGCTTTCGGTGTAAGAAAGCGCAATGCCTCCGCCGTTTCTGGCTTGGTTATCGAAAACGTAACAGTTCTTCATATGGAGCGTTCCTCGCCCCACGTAGACACCGCCGCCCTTGGTCAGCGTGTCGGGATAGAAATTCTCAAAGCGGTTTCCGCTGATCTTGCAGCTTTCAAGGGTAACGGTCGCCTGATCTGCCCATATCGCGCCGCCATAACCCGATACGTTGCGGGAAAGCTCGCAGTTTTTCATATCAAGAAAGATATTGCCCGCACCGGAAAGATAAATCGCACCGCCGTAGCCGCCTGCGTTGGCGTTCAGCGAACACTCCTCAAAAGAGACGGACAAACGGTGACCTACGCTGTCGGCAGAAGAATAAATGCCGTAGACCGCGCCGCCGTTTGCCATACTGTAACCCGAAAAATCACAGTTTACAAAGGCTGCATCGACACAGCGGGAGAAAAATACCGCCGGGCGGATCTTGGTCGCCGTCATGATCTGCTTCCCCGTAAAGTCGGTTTTGTCGATGTCATTCACGCCCGCAAAGGTGATATTTTCAAAACGGATATGTATGGTATCCTGCTCGGACGCGCCGCCCATCACAGCAAACGCGCCGCCCGAAAAGACAGCAGGCGTATTCTTACCGCTTTTAATGGTCACGCCCTTAGAAAGTGTCATCCCCATCGGGGAGTAGGCAAATTCGATATCGCCGACAAGGATCGTATCGCCCTCACTTGCATTATGAAGTGCCTCCTTCAGCTCTGACTCTGTGGTGATCAGCTTGGGCTCGGCGGCGAACGCTCCCGTGCTCATCGCCGCAAGCACTGCCGCGACTGCCCAGATCGTCAAAAAAACACATATGACTGTTTTTTTACGGTTCATGTATACACCTCGTCTTTAACAAACATCATCATTGGCTTAATTATAACATAATACATGCTTTTTTTCAATATGTTTGCAAGAAACTGTTGTGTAGATCCAAATCAGGAAGAATCATTTTGCTTTAGTCCCCGATTTTCGCCTTTCGTCCTGGTCCAGTGTAGCATAGCTCTCTGAAAATGTATCTCTTTACGTGCTAAAATAGCCCTGAAAAATGAAATAATCATCGAGAAAGTCAAGT
>JAZSIN010000119.1:0-7595 GCA_045533845.1 Eubacteriales bacterium
CGGCATCAATACGCTCGATGACTTCGACCGCGTTCTGAAATGCGGTGCGGATAAGGTCAGCGTCAACTCGGGCGCGATCCGAAACCCCTCCCTCATCGGAGAGGCGGCGCGTCGCTATGGCGATCAGTGTGTGGTGCTTTCGGTCGACGTGAAGCGCGTTGACGGCGTCTTCCGCGTTTTTGCGAAGGGCGGTAGAGAGAACACGGGGCTCGATGCCCTTGAGTGGATCAGAAACGGTGTCCGAGCAGGTGCGGGCGAGATCGTGCTGAACAGCATCGACACCGACGGCGTGAAAAAGGGGTTCGATCTCGAGATGCTTGATGCTGTTTCGAGTATTGTCGACGTTCCCGTGATCGCCTCGGGCGGCGCGGGCAAGAAGGAGGATTTCGAGGTCCTCTTTAAGACGCTTCCGAAGGTAGACGCGGGGCTTGCCGCCTCGATCTTCCATTTCGGAGAGGTCGACATCGGAGACTTGAAGCGTGAGCTCAGAGAAAAGGGAATTCCGATGCGACTTTGACTAAACGCAACAATTTTTTAGGGAAGGCAACATAAAATGATTACCATTGACGAACTGAAATTCGGCAAGGACGGTCTGATCCCCGCAGTCGTGGTGGATGCCGAATCGAAAAAGGTACTGACCGTCGCGTATATGAACCGCGAATCGCTCGAGATCAGCATTCGTGAGGAAATGACCTGCTTCTGGTCACGCTCGCGGCAGGAGCTCTGGCGCAAGGGGGAGACCTCGGGCAATCGCCAGCACATCGTCCGCATCGAGACTGATTGCGATAGAGACGCGCTCACCGTCGTCGTCTATAAGGACGGACCCGCCTGCCACACGGGCGCGGATTCCTGCTTCAACGATATCGTGTTTGAAAGCGACACCTTAAGTGAATTCTCGCTCGACGCGCTGATGGATGTCATCGAGGGCAGAAAAAAGAGTCCGAAGGAGGGCTCGTACACGACCTACCTCTTCAACAAGGGGATCGACAAGATCCTGAAGAAGGTCGGTGAGGAATGCACCGAGGTCATCATCGCAGGCAAGGCAGACGACAAGAAGGAGACCGTCTACGAGATCGCAGACCTCGTCTACCACGTGATGGTTCTTATGATCGAAATGGGTATTTCACTCGACGACGTGAAGAAGGAGCTTGCCTCCCGTCACGTCATCGACCACAAGGTCAAGCAAGAAAAGATGACGTAACGGGCTTCGTCTCTTCATAAACAGAACAAAACAAAAAGGAGATATGTTATGAATAGAGTTTATAATTTTTCTGCGGGACCTTCTATGCTTCCGCTCGAGGTACTTGAAAAGGCAGCGTCCGAGCTCGTTTGCTACGGCGAATCGGGTATGTCGGTCATGGAGATGTCGCACCGCTCGCCCGACTATGAGGCGATCATCGGTGACGCGGAAAGAATGCTGCGCGAATTGATGCAGATCCCCGACAACTATAAGGTCCTCTTCCTGCAGGGCGGTGCTTCGACGCAGTTTGCGGCAGTTCCGATGAACCTCATTCGGAGAACGGGTAAGGCAGATTATGTTGTTTCCGGTCAGTTCTCGGGCAAGGCGCTGAAGGAAGCCGAGAAGCTCGGCTACGACGTCAGATGCGTTGCATCGTCGAAGGAAGATAATTTCACCTACGTTCCGAAGATCACGAAGGAAATGGTCCGCGAGGACGCCGCATATCTGCACATCTGCTTTAACAATACGATCTACGGCACAAAGTACCCCGAGATCCCCGAAACCGACGTTCCGATCGTTGCCGACCTTTCCTCCTGCATCCTCTCCGAGCCCATTGACGTTTCGAGATTCGGCGTCATCTACGCGGGCGCGCAGAAGAATATGGCACCCGCCGGCGTGACCATCGTCATCGTCCGCGAAGACCTCCTCGAATACGCCGAGGAAAGAATGCCCACGATGCTCGAATGGAAGACGATGGCGGAGAACGATTCGATGTACAACACCCCGCCCTGCTATTCGATTTACGTCGCGAAGCTTGTATACGAATGGCTCCTCTCGATCGGCGGCCTCGACGAGATGAAGAAGCGCAACGAAAGAAAGGCAGCGCTTCTTTACGACTACCTCGATTCGCAGGACTACTACATCGCCCCCGTGCAGAAGGAAAGCCGCTCGATGATGAACGTCACCTTCGTTACGGGAGATGCGGATCTCGATAAGAAGTTTGCATCCGAAGCCGCAAAGGCGGGACTGAAAAACCTGAAGGGTCACCGCTCGGTCGGCGGTATGCGCGCGTCGATCTACAATGCAATGCCCGAAAGCGGCGTTGCGGCACTCGTTGAATTTATGAAGAAATTTGCTTCCGAAAACCCGAAGGCGTAAAAGAACGGGAACGGAAATCTATATTTAAGAGGTATCCAGTGATGAAAAATGTACTTTGTCTGAATAAGATCTCTCCCATCGGACTCAATAAGCTCGATTCTGCGGAGTACAACGTCGGCACCGACGTACAGAACCCCGATGCGATCCTTGTCCGCTCTGCCGTGATGCACGAAATGGAGCTCCCGAAGGAGCTTCTCTGCATCGCACGTGCGGGCGCAGGCGTCAACAACATTCCGATCGACCGTTGCTCGAAGGAGGGCATCGTCGTATTCAACACCCCGGGTGCGAATGCGAACGCCGTCAAGGAGCTTGCGATCTGTGCTTTGATGCTCGCATCGCGTAAGATCGTCGAGGGCTCGATTTGGGCACAGGGACTCGCGGGCACCGAGGGCGTCGCAAAGGCGGTCGAATCGGGCAAGTCGAAGTTCGGTGGCGTCGAGGTGATGGGCAAGAAGCTCGGTGTCATCGGTCTTGGCGCGATCGGCGGCCTCGTCGCAAATGCGGCAGTCCATCTCGGTATGGACGTTATCGGCTGCGACCCCTACCTCAGCGTAGACGCGGCGTGGAACATCAACCACCGCGTCCACAAGGCGGCTACCTTTGAGGAGGTATTCCGCGAGGCGGATTACGTCACCCTCCACGTCCCCTCGACCGAGTCGACGAAGGGTATGATCAATAAGGACTCCCTCGCCGTGATGAAGGACGGCGTCCGCATCATCAATCTCGCGCGTGCGGATCTCGTCAATGCCGCAGATCTCAAGGCGGCACTCGCATCGGGTAAGGTCGCGTCCTACGTGACCGACTTCCCGACTGAGGACGTTCTCGGCGTCGAAGGAGTCGTTGCGATCCCCCACCTCGGCGCATCGTCTGAGGAGGCAGAGGATAACTGTGCTGTGATGGCGGCAGAGGAGCTCGATGAATACGTTCGCTATGGTAATATCAGAAACAGCGTGAACTTCCCGAGCATTTCGATGCCGTTCAGCGGCGATCACCGTATTTGTGTGCTCCACGCGAACATACCCGCCGTGATCTCTGCTCTTACGACGATCCTGTCCGGATTTGGCGCGAACATCGAAAATATGACGTCGAAGTCGAAGGGTGACAACGCCTACACGGTCATTGACGTAACGGGTACGATCCGTCCCGAGGCAGTTGCACCGATCTATGCGATCAAGGGCGTTTATAAGTGCCGCGTGATCTGATCGCGCACAAATATCAAAAAAGAATGAGCCAAGCGCATCTGCGCTTGGCTCATTTTTCGTTTCGGCGCGCGGAGCATCTTACGCGTCAATCCTCGACCCAAAGCGTGTCGAGGAGCGCCTTGTATTCCGCCTCGGTGAGATAGAGGACCTCGTAGGAGTCACCACCGTCTCCCGTGTGCTCGGTGTAGAGCTGATCGACCACGAGGATGACGGGGGCTGTGTCCTCCCTCGGCTTCGTGCTGCTCTCGAGATGTGAGGCGATCGCCTCGAAGAAGGGAATGAAGCGTTGCTCATCCTTCGCAACGGCAACCGAGTATTCAATGTCGCCGTATGTTGCAAGCCGCACGTGTCCGCCGTCAAAATCAAGGTTTCCGCTCTTGAGATCGCGGAAGATCGCCTTCGTGACGTCAAGTGACGAGTGCTTCTTATCTGCAGTGATCTCCCTCACGCCCGTGGTCTCGTAGAGGTATTCCGACCGATAGTAGGCATACTCGTACCGCTCGGGGAGCTCGGACAGGACGAATGCGATCACGTTTCTCATTGAAGCGGGAATTTCGTAAGTGGAGCGGAACCCGACCCCTCCGAGTGTCCCTCTTACGTTGAGCGTGCAGGTAACAGTCGAATAGTATTCGCTGTAAACGTATTCGGGAAGAGAGGGCTCAAGCGGCTTTTCGGGGTGAGGCAAGCCCTGCTTGAAGAGCAGCTTTTCCTCTCTTGAAAGCTTTGCGTAATCTGCCGTGATGAGGTTATAAAGCTCTCTCAGTCGTTCGTTGCCGCTTCCGTAGTGTACGGAATTGTACCGTACACCCTCGAGGTAGAAATCGAGCTGGTCGATCTGTGCGAGCGTGGGAAGCCCGAGATAGCCCTCCGCATATTCGTTGCTCTCGGAGAGCCTTGTAAGAAGCTCGGTGTGAGCCTCCTCCGAAAAATACAGCCCGCGCTTCACGGTCTGACCGTTTTTCTTGTGGATCGTGACGATGCGGTATTTTCTCGGCCTCTCTCCTGCCTGATTGCTCGCTTGGGTCGTTCGGATCGCATCCGCAACGAGCTCGATCGCGCGCGCGTCGCTTGATCTGACCGAGCCCGTCGCGAGCGTTTCGTAGCTCATCGAGCCCTCCGCGGGGAGCGAGATCGACTCGATCTTTCCTGCGGGGATGCTCGCAGAGACGACCGAGGCAAAGATCACGAAGGACATATAAAAGGCGACCGCACCGCCGAGAACGGCAAGGAGCCATGGTGTCGCGCGCGGGAGATTGCGGATACGCTTCGTCGTGATCAGCTCGTAGAGGTAGAACGCGAGAAGCGTGATCACGAGGAGCACGAGGAAGAGGGAAAATTCGTTCTCGCCCGTAGTGAGAAGTGCCGTGATCAGAAGCGCAAAGGGGAGGGTGAAGAGCGATCGGAAGATCGCCTGCAGGATCCCTGAGGGCGCGCTTCTTTCAGCCATTTCGGACGGCCTCCGCCGATACACGAATCCCGCGAAGACGAAGAGCAGAAGCGTTACGACGATCGTATACGGAACGAGGTGCGCGTACGGGGGGAGCTGTGACGAGACGAAGCTCTCCTGCGAGAAGATGCGGAAGGGGAGATACCACTCGACCGAGAGGAAGGGGTAAAAATCGGCGGACACGATCGTCAGCTGATTGACCATCACGGAAAAGAGCCCGAGCGTCACACGCGTGATGCTCGCGAACAGCACGAACAGGAGGAGCGTCGTCGCCGCCGTACCCGTCAGCGTGAGCGCGAGGATCATAAAGGACGAGAGGAACGCCGCAGACAGGACCGAAAGCCCGATCTCGGCGAGCAGCTCGAGGGGGGAGAAGGTCGTGAAGGGACAGAGGGCGTAGAGAAAGGCCGAAAGCGCGGCGGAGAGGATCGCGATCACAGAGATCGCCGCGAGAGCCGCAAGCGAAAAGCTCACGAACACGCAGGTGCGCGTATAGGGGATCGCGTGGAAGAAGTCCGACTGCTTCCTCTTATGTAGGAAGGAAAAGAGAACGAGGAAAAAGAGGGGAGAAAGGAAGGGCAGAAAATAGAGCGGCGGGCAAAGTACGATATGGTCGACCACCTCAGGACTGAACACCCCTCCGTCGTAGAGCCCGTCGGCGGAAACGCTATCGGCGTATTCGATCCACGAGATCACGGGGAAGAGGATCGCCACGGCAAGGGCGAGGATCGCAACGGCGGTCATAATGACGCGCAGACGCTTCACGCCCTCGAGAAAGAGGCGCGTGTTAAAGAGATCGGTCGAGACGCGGAAGGTCTTGTTTTTCGGATTTGCGTTGGCTGTTTTCATAATCGCACCTCCTTACAGCAGAATGTCTTTGAAGGCGTAGCCGAGCGCCTCCATTTCATAAACGAAGACCTCCTCGAGGTTGAGCGGCAGGAGGTCGAGGAGCAGGGGATCCATCGCGCGGATCCTCTGCTCGGTCTCCTCGCGGTTGCCGCGCACGATGAGGGTACAAACACTTCCCATCTGTTGATAGGAGAGAATATCGATCCCGAGGAATCTGTCCTTCGTAAAGGGCTCTCTGAAGGCGGTCTGCACCTTGAAGAGCGAGGTCTTCACGTTCTCGATATCCGACTCGAACACGATGCCGCCCTTGTGGAGCAGGGCGAGCTGATCGCAGGTGTCCTCAAGCTCACGGAGCGAGTGGGAGGTAATGATCGTCGTCGTTTCGTTTTCGAGAACGTCCGAATAGATCACCTGCTTCACGAGATTCCGCATCACGGGGTCAAGCCCGTCGAAGGTCTCGTCGAAGAAGAGGTAACGCGGACGCGTTGAAAGCCCGAGAATGGTCGCCGCCTGACGTCGCATACCCTTCGAGAAGGCGTTCAGATTTGCCGTCGGATCGAGCCCGAAGGTCTCGGTGAGATGACGGAAGCGTTCGTGATCGAATTTCGGGTAGATCGCCTTGTAGAAGCGCGCCATTTCGTGCATCGAGGACTGTGGGAGGAAGTAGAGATCGTCGGGGACGTAGAAGATCAGATCCTTCGCGAGCGGGTTTTCGTAGACGGGAAGCCCGTCGATCGTAACGACGCCGCTGTCGGGACGGTAAACGCCCGAAAGAAGGCGCAGAAAGGTCGACTTGCCCGACCCGTTCGAGCCGACGAGACCGTAAATACAGCCGCTCGGGATCTCGCACGAGAGCTCCTTCAGGGCGACGAAGGGCTTTTTCATATCCGCGGTGCGGAAGGACATCGTAACGCGTTCGGCACGGATCATTTCGTTTCCTCCTTTATAGAAGCAGATTTGACGGCGGACGCTCCGTAAGCGCCCTCGACGGACAGGAGGACCTCCTCCTTCGCGATGCCCGCGATGCGAAGCTCCTGCAGAACGTCGGAAAGCTCCGACAGCTTTTTCTTGGCCTCCTCGTGAAGGATCGCGCGGGCGTTGTCCGAAACGAAGCACCCGCTTCCGGGGGAGGGAAGGATGATGCCGCGCCGAGAAAGCTCGGTATATGCCTTCTGAATGGTGTTTGGGTTGATTGAAAGCAGGATCGACTGCTCTCGGACCGAGGGAAGGTGGACACCGGGGGGATAGACACCGAGGAGAATGCCCCGTTCAATTCCGTCAACGATCTGCTCGTAGACGGGCTTGCTTGATAATTTGTCGATTAGTAGCATACAGGCTCTCCTTTCTCACCCCTTCGGGTGCTTTTTTTCGTTCAGCTCATCGATCGAGACCTGAACGCTGTGGTCGATCGGCTTCCACTCCACCCTCGAAAAGAGCGCCTGCGCCGAGATCGGAATGTAGGTCGCGATGAAGAGGGGGGTAGTGAAGACCGAGAGGATCTTATCTATAGCACGCGCGCGGATCCGCTTCCACTCAAGGATCACGACCGAGAGAGAAACGAGGAAGAACAGCGCGTAGGCGACGCCTGCGGTCTTCAGAAGTCCGAGAAGGATCGGCACGACCGCCGAGGGGAGGACGAATGCCGCAACGGCGGCGGCGGACAGATTCACCGTGAGCATCACGAGAGAAATGATATACGCGGGGGAGAGACTCATAATGAGGTCGAAGCAGGCGAAATTGCCGCATAGGATCGACTTCA
>JAZSIN010000143.1:0-2479 GCA_045533845.1 Eubacteriales bacterium
AATAATCCATCTTTTTCTCTGAAAACAACGAGGTAAACAAATGAAAACCTATTTATACAAGGCAGATATTCTGCTTCCCGATTTTGACGCGGAGGCATTTCATAAATGGGCGACGATCGCCTGCGATCAATTTACAAGTGAGCCCGAATATTGGGAAAGCGTGAAGGAGACCGTTTCGGGCGCTCCCTCGACGCTTTCTCTTATCCTTCCCGAGGTCTATCTCGATCAGCGCGATGCGCTTACGCCCGCGATCCACGCTTCGATGGAGAAGTGCCTATCTACAGTCCTTAAGGACAGAGAGCGAAACGGTATGATCTATCTCTCCCGCGTACAGTCGGACGGAGCCGTCCGCGAGGGTATAGTTGCCGCGATCGACCTTGAGCACTACGAATATACGAAGGGGTCGGATTCCCTGATCCGCGCGACCGAGGGAACCGTCCTTGAACGGATCCCACCCCGTGTGGCGGTTCGTCGCGGCGCTCCGCTCGAGCTTCCGCACGTTATGCTCCTGATCGACGATCCGACGGGAAGCGTCATCGAGCCGATCGGCAGGGAATCCGCACGCTACGAAACGGCGTACGACTTCGACCTGATGCTCGGCGGCGGTCACGTCACGGGCAAATGGATCCCCGCGTCCCGCTTTGAAGAATTGAACCGCGCGCTCGAGGCGCTGATCGCAAAGGACGCGATCGAAGCGCGTTACGGCGACGGAAGCGTCGCGCCCCTCCTCTTTGCCGTCGGTGACGGAAACCACTCGCTCGCGTCCGCGAAGGCGTACTACGAGGAGATCAAGAAGGAGATCGGCACCGAAAAGGCAAAGGATCACCCCGCGCGCTATGCGCTCGCAGAGATCGTGAATCTGCACAGCCCCGCACTTCAATTCGAGCCGATCTATCGCGTTGTCTTCGGCACGGACGGGGAAGCGCTTCTTTCTGCCTTCCGCGCATACGCCGAAGGGAAGGACCGTAAAAGCAGCGACCGCGTGCAGAAGATCACCTTCGTTATGGGGAACGAGGAGGGAACGGTCACCGTCAAGAACCCCCCGTCGAATCTCCCCGTCGGATCTCTTCAGAGCTTCCTCGACGAATACGGTAAGACACACCCCGGGATGACGGTGGACTACATACACGGCGAGGACGCCCTGAGGGCACTTTCGAAAAACGGTGCCGTCGGCTTCCTTTTCTCGGGAATGGAAAAGAACGACCTGTTCGAGACCGTCATCCGTGACGGCGCACTTCCGAGAAAGACCTTCTCGATGGGACACGCAAGGGATAAGCGTTATTATCTCGAATCAAGAAAAATTCGCTGAACGAACCGACAAGACGGTAGAAAGGAGGAGCAATGCAAAAGGGAAACGAAGGTGCAGGGAAGCGCGGAAAGTACGGAAGACTTATGAAGAACACCGCGATCCTCTCGGTCGGGACCTTCGCGTCAAAGCTCCTCGTCTTTCTGCTCTTGCCGTTGTACACGGGATATCTTTCGAGAGCCGAGTACGGAACGGCAGATCTGATCACGAATATGGCAAATTTCCTGATCCCTCTCTTTTGCTGTGGGGTCACCGAGGGCGTTTTTCGCTTCTCGCTTCGGGAAAAAAGCTCTGAGGCGTCGCACTCACGCGAATCGGTCTTTTCGACCTGCACTTGTATTACGCTCGTAGGTAGCCTTGTGCTGCTCTTATTTCTCCCGCTCCTTTTCCTTGTGGGAGATCTTGGTGCGTACGGGCTTCTTGTCGTCTGCTACGTGATCGCGTCGAATCTACATTCACTTGCCGCGGAATATGTCCGCGCCTGCGAAAAAACGACTCTTTATGCTGCGCAGGGCGTGCTGAATACCATCCTTGTGATCGGTCTGAATCTGACCCTTCTTGTCGGATTTGACCTCGGAATCACAGGATACGTGCTGTCGGTCGTGCTCGCAGACCTCTTTACGACACTCTTCCTCACTTTTTACGCGCGACTCTACCGCGTTTTTCGGATCCGATCGATCTCCAGGAGAACGGCGAAGGATCTGATCAAGTTTAGTCTCCCGCTCGTTCCCGCAACGATGCTCTGGTGGGTGGTCAGCGTTTCCGACCGCTATCTCATTACCTTTCTCGCAGAAAACGGAAGCGAGCTGAACGGTCTGTACGTTGCCGCCGCGAAGATCCCGACCCTCCTTACCATCGTCTGCACCGTTTTTCTGACCGCGTGGAAGACCTCTGCCGTAGTCGAGGACAGCGGTGATGGGGAGATGGAGAAAAAGCAAAAGAGCACGTTCTACGGAAGCGTCTACCGCGGCTTCGTCGCCGTCATCTTTTCCGCAGGCGCGGGGATCGTTCTCTTTTCGAGGATCTTTGCAAAGCTCCTCTTTTCTGACGCGTTTTACGAGGCGTGGAGCTACATCCCGATCTTGGCGCTCGGAACGGTTTTCTATAGCCTTTCCCGCTTTCTCGGAAGCATCTATTTCGTGAAGCGCAAGAGTAAGTCGGAGGCCAAGCGGT
>JAZSIN010000185.1:0-5431 GCA_045533845.1 Eubacteriales bacterium
AAGAATGTACACCGAGCAGCTCGGCTACGGCTACATCGGCATCAATGCGGGTAAGGTCCAGAACATCAATCTCCGTAAGGCGATCATGAGCGCAATGGATACCTCCCTTGCCCTCAACTATTACAGCACGGGTATGGCAGAGACCATCTACTGGCCGATGTCCACGGTCAGCTGGGCTTATCCGACCGACGCGTCGGGCAACCCGAGCCGTGACAACCTCCACGACTACCCCGCGCTTCAGTTCTCGAGAGATTCCGCGATCACACAGATCAAGGACTACATGGCACAGGCAGGCGTTTCGGCAGGCGACAGCTCGCTTTCGATCACCTTCACCATCGCAGGTGCGAATCTGACCGACCACCCGACCTACGAGACCTTCCGCTACGCCGCTGAGATCCTCAACGAGTGCGGCTGGAGCATCGAGGTCGTTCCGGACACGCAGGCACTTACGAAGCTCTCGACCGGCTCTCTCGCAGTCTGGGCAGCGGCTTGGGGCACCACCATCGACCCCGATATGTATCAGGTCTACCACAAGAACTCCACCGCAACGAGCGTGCTCGCGTGGGGCTACCGCGAGATCCTCGCAAACGAGGCGGCTTACCCCGAGGAGAATGCGATTCTCTCGAAGCTCAGCGAGCTCATCGATGCGGCGCGTGAGACCGACAAGCAGGCAGAGCGTACGGCTCTTTATGAGGAGGCAATGGGATACGTCCTCGACCTCGCAGTCGAGCTTCCCGTCTACCAGCGTATGACGCTTTACGCGTATGACTCGACCGTCATCGCATCGTCCTCGCTCCCCGAGTCCCTGAACCCCTACACCTCTCCGCTTGACCACATCTGGGAGATCGAATTTGCCTCCTAAAAATCGGAGTAAATTATGCTGAAATATATTTTAAAAAGACTTGCGCTGTCGGTATTCATCCTGATCGGTGTATCTCTTATCATCTACATCCTCATCCGTTGCATGCCCTCGAGCTTCATCGACAATAAGATTGCCGCTATGAATCAGGGGGGCGCAACGGTCCCCCAGGAGACGATCGACGCAATGAAGGCGCTCTACGGGCTTGAGGACGATTCCTTCCTCGGGATCATCAAGGGCTACTTCGGGTGGTTCAAATCGATGTGCAAACTTGATTTCGGAACCTCCTTCAAGTACGGCTCTCCTGTTACCGAGGTCATCAAGTCGCATATGGGCGTGTCCTTTGCCGTTGCGCTAATCGCGACCGTGTTTGAATTTATGATCGCAATCCCGCTCGGCATTACGGCGGCAACCCATCAGTATTCGATCCGCGACTACGTCGTGACCGTCCTCGTTATGATCGGCATTTCCTTGCCGTCCTTCTTCCTCGGTCAGATCGCGAAATACCTGTTCGCGATGAAGCTCGAGTGGCTACCGTCGGGCGGATTCGGTACGACGTCCGCTATCTTCCCCGACACCTTCGGGGGAATGATCGAGGAAACCGTCGATAAGATCCCCTATCTCATCCTGCCGATCGCAGTGGTCGTCATCCTCAGCATCGGCAGCCGTATGCGTATGACCCGTACGGATATGCTTGAGGTCCTGAACTCCGACTACATCCGCACGGCGCGTGCAAAGGGTCTGAAGGAGCGGAAGGTCATCTACAAGCACGCCTTCCGTAACACCCTGATTCCGATCGTTACGAGTCTTGCAGGGCTCCTCCCCTCCCTTTTCTCGGGTGCGATCATCACCGAGCAGATCTTCGACCTGCCCGGCATCGGTAACGTTGCGCTTCAGGCAATGCTTTCTGCCGATATCCCCTTCATTATGGGATACAATATGTTCCTCGCTCTGCTCAGCGTCATCGGCGTTCTGCTTGCAGACCTGACGTACGCGATCGTCGACCCTCGCGTCAAGCTGTCGTAAAGGAGGCGTACCGATATGGAAGAAAACAAGAATCTTTATACGCCTGACAGCGAAAGCAAGGAAAACGTCGCGCTCTCTGCCTCCGAAAGCACCGCAGAGACGCCCGACGCCCTCGAGGAGGAGATCCCGCTCGACAAGAACGTGCGGATGATGTCCCCCACCCGTATGGTCCTCCGCCGCTTTTTCCGCTCGAAGCTCAGCATCATCGGTCTCGTGATGATCGCCGCGCTCTTCCTTTTCTCGTGGGTCGGACCTCTCTTCTGGAATTCGTCCGAAACCGACCGTTCAATGAAGATCGACTACGACAAGCATCCGATCGAATACGTTGACGCGAATGGGGAAAAGCAGTTCTTCTATCAGATCGTTGAAACGGGCAAGGAGCTCAGCAGCCTTGCGCCTCCGAGCGCGGAACACCCGCTCGGAACCGATATCAGCGGACGCGACAACCTCACCCGTCTGATGTCGGGCGGACGCGTTTCGCTTACGATCAGCTTTCTCGCCGTCTTCGTCATCACCCTCTTCGGCGTGATCTTCGGCGGCATTGCGGGCTACTTCGGCGGGATCGTCGACAATATTCTGATGCGCTTCTGCGATATTCTGATGTGTCTGCCCGGCATCCCCGTTATGCTGATCGTCAACACACTGCTCGAGGGACTTTCGGTTCCCTCCGAGTACCGCATCTACTGCCTGATGGCGTTCCTCACCTTGATCTCGTGGTCCAGCACCGCCCGTCTCGTCAGAGGGCAGATCCTCTCGCTCCGCGAGCAGGAATATATGGTCGCCGCAGAGGCGATGGGCTACTCGACAAGCCGTAAGATCTTCAAGCACCTCGTCCCGAACGTTATGCCGCAGCTGATCGTTTCGATGACGATGAGCCTCGGCAGCATGATCCTTTACGAGGCGACCCTGTCCTTCCTCGGACTCGGCGCGTCGGATGAATACGCCGCCTGGGGTACGATGATCAACTCGGCAAACGACCCCTATATTCTTCAGAACTTTTTCAATATCTGGGGCCCTCCCGGCATCTGTATCGTACTTGCAGTCCTCGGCTTTAACTTTATCGGAGACGGCCTGCGCGATGCCCTTGACCCCAAGATGAGGAGGTAATTACCGTGGCAGAACAGAATAAAAAGAAAAACGGTCATTACCTCTCGGGAAAAGAGATCCGTGCGATCGCGAAGGAAAACAAGAAGGTAATGAACGCACTCGAAAAAGAGAAGCACCGGAAGGTGCCCGAAAGTGCATTCCTCACCGAAATGAAGAATGATGCGAACATCCTCGAGATCGACGATCTGCACACCTACTTTTTTACCGATCAAGGTGTCGTTAAGGCGGTCAACGGTGTTTCATTCGAGATTCCGAAGAATGCCACCGTCGGTGTCGTCGGTGAATCGGGCTGTGGAAAATCGGTCACGAGTATGTCCGTAATGCGCCTCCTTCAGGGCCCGCAGGGTCAGATCTATTCGGGCGCGATCCGCTTTAAGTCGTGCGACTACAGGCGCGACGCCAAGGGGAATCCCGTACAGACCGGCAAAAACGAGGACGGCTCTCCCCTCTTTGAAATCGAGGAGAAGATCTACGACATCGCAAAAATGCCGATCAGTGAGATCCACCGCATCCGCGGCAGACAGATCGCGATGATCTTCCAGGAGCCGATGACCTCGCTGAACCCCGTCTTTACGATCGGCGATCAGCTTGACGAGGTCACCTTCATTCACGTTCCCGGTGCAACGAAGGAGATGGCGAAGGAGAAATCCCTCGAAATGCTGTCGCTCGTCGGCATTGCAATGCCCGAGCACGTATATAAGTCCTATCCGCACGAGCTCTCGGGTGGTATGCGCCAGCGCGTCATGATCGCGATGGCACTCGCGTGCAATCCCCGTCTGATCATTGCCGACGAGCCGACGACGGCGCTCGACGTAACGATCCAGGCGCAGATCCTTGACCTGCTCCGCGATCTGAAGACGAAGATGGACGGCTCGATCATGCTCATCACACACGACCTCGGCGTGATTGCCGAAATGGCAGACTACGTCGTCGTTATGTACGCGGGCAAGGTCATCGAGCGCGGAACGGTGCAGGAGATCTTCCACAATCCCCTCCATCCCTACACGATCGGTCTTCAGAAATCGAAGCCGACGATGGATTCGGATTCGGATACCCTCTTTAACATCCCCGGAAACGTCCCGAACCCCGTCAATATGCCCACCTACTGCTACTTCAAGGAAAGATGCTCCCGCTGCACGAAAAAGTGCTCGGGCGACTATCCCGCGATGGTACAGGTGAGCCCCACGCACTTCGTAGCGTGCCATCTTTACGATGAATCCACGAAGAAGGAGGATAACGCAAATGGCTGAGAACGCTGTAAAAGAGGCTGAAAAGGCTCCCGCTTACGACGACGAGGCGATCAAGGCGGAGGAATCCGCAAGGAAAGCCGCAAAAATCGAAGCCGACCGCGCACTCCCTCCCGACGAAAAGGCTCTGCTTGAGGTGCGTCACCTCCGCAAGTGCTTCCCCATTCAGAAGTCGATCACGGGCAAGGTGCTTCGCGAGCTCGTCGCGGTCGACGACATCTCCTTCAAGCTGAATCCCGGCGAGACCCTCGGTATTGTCGGAGAGTCGGGCTGTGGCAAGACCACGATGGGTCGAACCATCCTGAAGCTCCATCAGCCTTCAGGCGGTCAGATCTTCTTCGACGGCAAGGACATCGCAGGCTACAAGCCCGCAGAAATGCGTAAGATCCGCACGAAGATGCAGATCATCTTCCAGGATCCCTACTCCTCCCTGCCTCCGAGAAGCACGGTCGGTGATATTCTTTCCGAGCCCGTTCTCGTACACAACATCGTGCCGAAGAACGAGGTCAAGGAGTACGTGCTCGACCTGATGGAAAAGTGCGGGCTTCGCGACTACTACTACGAGCGTTATCCGCACGAATTCTCGGGCGGTCAGCGTCAGAGGATCTGCATCGCACGTGCCCTCTCGGTGAAGCCCGAGCTGGTCATCTGCGACGAGCCCGTTTCGGCACTCGACGTATCGATCCAGGCACAGATCATCAACCTCTTGAAGGATCTTCAACGCTCGATGGGGCTGACCTATCTGTTCATCTCGCACGACCTCTCGGTCGTCAAGTTCATTTCGGACAAGATCGGCGTTATGTACCTCGGCGCAATGGTGGAATTCGGTAGTAAGCAGGATATCTTCTCGCATCCGCTCCATCCTTACACGAAGGCACTGTTCTCGGCGATCCCGAATCCGAACCCCGACGTCAAGATGAACCGTATCGTGCTGAACGGCGATATTCCCTCCCCCGCCAACCCGCCGAAGGGCTGTCGCTTCCACACCCGTTGCCCCTACGCGAAGGAGATCTGTAAACACGTGACGCCCGAATACCGTGAATACGGGAAGGGACACTTCGCCGCCTGCCATCTCGTCGCAGAGGAAGCGGACAAAAACACGTAAGGTATGAAAAAAGATAAGAAGAAAAAGGAAAAGATCACCTATATCGACGACGGCTCGACCGTCGCGGATATGTCTATGCTCGGGGGG